>NZ_CAKJTP010000002.1:0-29616 GCF_917627335.1 Protofrankia sp. CiT1
CCGAAACCCCTACCAGCCGAGCCGCCCAGACCGTGAACCGCGCGAGTTTGTCGGTATAGGAGCTTTTCGGGCGATATGGACGCCTTTCGGCCACCTGGCATAAACGGCGACGTACCCACCCTGATCGCATGGAAGGACATGAAGACCGTTCAGTCCAACAGGTCGGGCTGTTCCTCGACGATGATCTGGTAAAGAGCCTCGAAGGACCACCGCGCGCCCACCTCACTGGCGAGCTGGCCCGCGGTGAGCCGGGCGGTCTCGTCGTCGAGAATCCGCAACGCGCCGGCGGCTGAGGCGACGAGCTGGGCCTTGGCAGCGCGTTCGGCGGCGATGAACCAGTAGGCGGCTGACTCCACGGAGGCCCCGACGGAGAGCAGGCCGTGGTTGGCGAGGATCGCGAGCTTGCGCCCGCCGAGGGCTTCGGCGATGCGACGCCCCTCGTCCGTGCTGAGCACAACGCCGTTGTAGCCCTCGAAGATCACATGATCCTCGAAAAAGGCGCAGGCGTCCTGGGTGATCGGATACAGCGGCTCACCGATGGCTGACAGCGCCTTGCCGTACAGGGAGTGCGTGTGCGCGGCGGCGACAACGTCCGGCCGGGCCGCGTGGATCTGCGAGTGGATGGCGAACGCCGCGGTGTTCAGCGGCCCGACGCCCTCGACGATCTCGCCAGCATCGTTGACCAACAGCAGGTTGGACACAGTGATCCGGCGGAAGTCGACACCGGCCCGATTGACCCAGAAGTGGTCAGGCAGCTCCGGATCACGCGCGGTGATGTGACCGGGCAGCCCTTCGCCCAGACCCAGCTGGCCGAAGATGCGGTACGCGCCGGCCAGGCGCTGCTTTCGGTACAGCCGCTCCTCGACGACGGTCCGCTCCGGTTCGGGCCGCGGCCAGGGGCCACCGACCGCGGGCGCGACGATGTTCGACCGGTCCCACGAACCCGGCTCCGGGCCTCCCACGCTCGCATCCGCCAGCACTGCGATGTTTTCCGTGCTTATGCTCATCTCTCCGCTGCTCCTCTCGACGGCTTCACCGTTTTCTCTTCCCAATGCAGCAGGGCACGGCCGGCATCGGCGTAGACAGCGTCGTCCTGCGGAGTGTGTACACGACCGCACAGAACATTTCGATAATGACGCTCCAACGGGTTCGCGCGGGACAGCCCAGGATTTCCGGTCAGTGCAACGGCCGCGCCCACCGCGCGGATCGCGGCGTTGGTGACCGTCGACTTCACGGCGTTGGCACGGGCGGCGGCTACGGCGTCCCCCGCGTCGACCCCCCGCGCGGTCGTCTCGAGTAACACCCGAGCCGTCGTCAGCATGACGTCGATCTCCCCGACGGCGGCCTGGAAGCGCGGCAGGCTCGCCAACGGCTTACCCAGGTTGGACGGCACCCGCTCATGCAGAAAACCGATCAGCCAGTCCCGGGCGGCCTCGGCGACCCCCAGGTAGATCGTTGAGATGGCGAGAGCGCCCCAAGATAGGATCATGAACCCCGCTGTCGCCGCATCCCGCAGGCGGGACAGGGGGCGGAGCCCCACCCCCGCGTCGGCGTCCAGCCGGACCCGGTCGAAGACAACGTCATGGCTTTCGGTCGCCCGCATCCCGATGTGGTCCCAGGTACGGATGATCTCTATACCCGCGCTGTCAGCCGGTACGACAAAAACGCCGACCCGCGGCTCCCTGGCCCCCGAGCCCGCCGCCGGCTCGGCCACCCGCCCAACGGGGCCGGCGGCCGGGCCGGTCGCCGCCCACACCAGCATCCAGCGCAGCACCGGCGCACCAGTCGAATAGATCTTGTGACCGGTGAGCTCCCAGCCGTCCCCTGTCCAGCGGGCCGTCGTGGCCGGCAGGCCGCCCCGCGAGGGACTGCCCAGGTCGGGCTCCACCCGCAGGTGGCTCACCATCGCGCCCTCCTCCACCGTGGACCGTGCCACCCGCGCATACACGTCCTCGGCCCATCCAGCGCCGTCACCGAAGCGCGCGTGTGCCAGGTATGTCATCGCGAGAACGAGCGCGGTCGCTGGGTCGCCGTGGGCGATTGTGCCGAGCACGTCGAGCACGGTCGAGATGCCCGCGCCGGCTCCGCCATAGGCGACCGGGACGGTGAGCCCGGTCAGCCCAGCCTCGTGCAGCCGCGCGAGGTTCGCGACCGGGAAGGTCCCCGTCCGGTCGTGTTCCGCCGCGGTCACGGCGAATTCGGCGGCCAGTTCCGTCAACAGGTCCCGCTGAGGCGGCCCGACGGATGCGGGTGCGCTCGGACTCGACATGGAGACCCTCCGGAGGAAGACTGCGCCAGGTCCAGGCTCCCGGCGGCCATCGTCTGGAGCTGGAGAACACCACTATCGAATATGACATATTCTACCTTGTAGGGTGTTTTAGCCAGGCCCGCAGCCTCCAGATAGAGCCGCTGCCGCTGGTATCCGCTCTCCCCGACGCGGGGGGTGGCGCCGGCGAAGCTCATCGGGAAACATTCGGATGCGGCCCGTCCGAATGAGAGCTATTTGTTTTGAAAGTCCCGTATTCGCCATTGTGATAAATCAATGGCGACGTACTGTCCTCCTCGGTGTGCGCCTGTAGCACACGGGCCACCAGCAACCGATGGTCACCGGCGGTGAGCCGATGTTCAAGCCGGGCCCGTATGCCCGTCGAGTTCATCGGTCTCGTCTCCGCTACGGCCGTCACCTGATCCCGCTCGTCCGTGCGGAGGTCGCCCGGCGCGACCGGGGTGAGGCCGCGAACCGTAGCGCGATCGCACCCGTCCCCGCGGCCCTGGCCGCGCATGGAGCGAGTACGGGCTGACGCCCACGGCAGCATGTCCCAAAGGCCTCCGGCGGTGCGGCACCACGATCGCACCGCCTTCGGCTGGCATGCCCCAAGGGCCTCCGGCGGTGCGGCACCACGATCGCACCGCCTTCGGCTGGCATGCCCCCAGAACCTTGCGGAACGTAACCGGTTCACCGTGTTTCATACCAGCCACGAACCCCGCGTGGGACGAATCTCCGACGGACCTCTTGGGGTGTGTGCGGGCTTTGCCAGGAACCAGCTGGACGCGGCTCCCTGATCGAACGACGACTCCCGAAACACACCGTAGCGCGGCTAACAAGGTACCTTGGCCTGATGGACAGCGCTACCGAGGCTCAACTCGCGTCGGTACTCCGCCTGTCCGTGATGCGCCTGTCGCGCCGGTTGCGCCAGGAACGCTCCAACACGCTGACCCCCACGCAGATCGCCGCTCTTGCCACGCTGAAGCGACACGGCTCGATGACTCTCGGCGAGCTCGCGGCACACGAACGGGTACAGCCACCGTCCATGACCCGGGTGGTCGCCCATCTCGCGGAGACCGGCCTGGTCGCTCGCAGCGCGCATCCCACCGACGGCCGTCAGGTCATCGCCGGGATCACCGAGGCCGGCCTCAACCTGTTGGAAGCCGACCATCGCCGGCACGACGAATGGCTCGCCGAACGGTTGGCGTCGCTCAGTCCGGACGAGATAGCCGCTCTTGAACGGGCCGCGCCCATCCTCGACACCCTGGCTGGTTCGTGACGCCGTACGGCATCCGCGCCCCGCGCCGGCCGGCGGACCGGCCTACAGCTCCACCCAGCCTCCGCCGGCCCGGGACACGTCGGCGGAGGCGAGCAGCCGGGCGATCGTAAGGAGATCGTAAAAAGTCGCGCCGCGCACCAGCGCGGAGTCATTGAGCTCGGTGACCCGGACGACGTCGTAGGTTGCCTCGACGAGACCGGGACGCACGCCCGGGACATCGCGCATCAACAGGTCGCGCGTACCGTCCCAGTCCTGTCGCAGGACACGGCGCCCCTGCACCACTATCCTCCCGTCCGTGCCACAGATCGTGATCGTGGCAGTGTCCAGCCGGCCGCCGGGCCTCTCGTTGACCAGCACCGTGGCGCCATTGGACGACAGCAGCGCAAGGGTCACGGGCGCGTCAGCGGCAAGGCTGGCGGCGGGCATGGCGGCCGGGTGGGCACACACGGCGATCACCTCCCCGCACCAGCGACCAACAAGATCAATTATCTCAGCCCGGCCGGATGGCCCGGCTGGGGCCGCGAGCACGGTCACCTGGGTGATCCGGCCGAGCGAGGGGATCGACGCCTGCACATGCCAGGCTGCCGGCCAGGCCCGTCCATCGAGGGCGACCACGTGCGCGAGATCGGACTCCTCGGCAAGATCCGCAATGGCCCGCAGCGCGTCGGGATCAGCGGTCGCCGGACGTGACAGGAGCACGTGCAGCCCTGCCTCGACAGCCCTTCGAGCGATCACGTCAGAGCCGGGCGGCGCCATCTCAATACACACCGCCTCGACTTCGTCCGACAGCATCGCGACCAGGTCCGCGTAAGCTCGGGGCGCCTCAGCCTCGGCGGCCCAAGCCAGCGACTCCAGCGGCTCGGGCGCGAGGAGGCCCACCACGTCCACACCCGCGTCACGCAAGACCGAAGCGGTCATGCGATCGCTACCATCCGTTACCAAAACCATCGCACCTGGAAGATCAGGCTGGTAGTGCCGAGCGTCACGGCGGCGTTCACGCCATTCGCGCGCGCCTGCCGGGTCGCGTGAGGCCACCAGCTCGGGAACCGTCGTCACCCCCCGATAGTGCCCGCCACCGCGGCAGCCTGGAGCGTAATTCGTAACTACTCCGTCTCAAACTCTTCGCGTGAAAAAATTCACGTATTTGTTAAATAATTAATATTATTTCTATTTTCGCGAATCAGTGGAGGAGGACTGGTACCGCGGATGCCCCAGGAGCACCCGGCGCCCCGCGCCGCCCGGAGATCCCGGAGCAGCCTCCGAAGCCCGCGCCGAAACCCGTATCCGGCCGGTGCCGGGGGTGTCGTGACCCCGGCACCGGCCACAGCCACAGCCACAGCCACAGCGCAACGGCCGGTGCACCACCTGTGGACTCGGACTTTCCGAACGCGCAGACTCTGCTGGGTGTGGCTCGAATGTTCGTGGCTCTGGTTCCACCGGCTGATGTCGTCGAACCGCTCCTCAACGCCGTCAGGCGGCTACGGGGCGACCATGGGCAGCTTGCCGCGGAAGTGCGCTGGGCGCCGCCCGACAGCTGGCATATCACGCTCGCTTTCCTCGGCGAGGTGCCGGCCGCCGTTCTTCCTGATCTCACCAGACGGCTGGCCGATGTCGCCCGCAAGCATCCGCCGCCGTCTGTGACCATTGCCGGGAGCGGGCGTTTCGGCTCCCGGGTCCTGTTCGCCGATGTCGACGAAGAACCACTGATGCCGCTGGCCACGGCGGTGGCACGGGAGGCAAAGCTGGCTGGCGCGACCGGCCTCGATGACACGCGGGCCTGGCGTGGCCACCTGACCCTCGCGACCATCGCACGATCACATCCGGGACGCAGGCAGAGCGCGGCGGACTCCACCGAGCCGACCGGGCCGGATCTGCGGCCGATGACGGCTGCGCTCGCCCACGTCTCCTGCCGAACGTGGACGGCAAGGGCGTTGACGATGCTGCAGAACGCCCCCAGCCTCGGACGGCGTTACGAGACTGTGGCCAGCTGGTCGCTGTCCGACGGGACACCGTGACCGTCGCGCTGTGACCCGCGGGAGCACCTACCGATACCCGATCCATCCAGCCCACCGGCTCCGGCCTGTCGGTGCGGGACCCGGCGCCCATGCTGGACGTTACGGCGTGTTCCGGGAGGCGTTGTTCGACCAGGGAACCGGACAGCCGGCTGTCGGAACATGCCCTGGCTCCGGCAGCCTCGGTGGTATTCGGAAATCGTGAGCGCGGGCCATCAACACAGTTTTCCCTGATATTCACATCCAACGATCAGCTAACAGACGTCGATGCATCCACATACACCTCGCCAGGGCTTGGTGAACGGCGCGCCAACGCCATCACAGTGCTGGGGCCCCGCGCTCAGAACCCCGTGCCCAGAACCCGGCGACGGCGTGCCGGTCGCGGCATCGGACCGCGGCACGCCGGTCGGGACACCCCGGCTCCGGTCCGGCCGCGGCGGATGTCGTGCCCGGAGAAACCCTCCGTCATTCGTGATCGGTTTGGCTGTGCCCCGCTCCCCACGATGTTGAAATCCCTTACCAACAGTGCCATGTTAAGGACATGGAGCATTGCCGCGGAACGGTCCGTAAGGGGTGTCGCAGGACACGCCGGGTGAACGCTACCGATCACAGGCGTGTGGTGGCGCGAACCGCGAGACTTGGGGGCAACTGTTGCCTACCGCCGAACCGGCCCAAGCAGTCCACACCCGGACGCCACAGCCAAGGCGCGTGTATACCGATGTGATCGCTACAGCGAGAGGAGTCCGGCGTGTCCGAGCAGGTCAGCACCCTGACCGTCACTGATAACCGCACCGGTCAGACCTATGAGATCCCGATTGCCGACGGCGCGATCCGGGCCAGCGCCCTGCGGGCGATAAAGGTTGACGAAGGCGACTTCGGTCTGATGACCTACGACCCGGCTTTCACCAACACAGCAAGTTGTCGCAGCGCCATCACTTTCATCGACGGGGATGCCGGCATCCTGCGCTACCGCGGATTCCCGATCACCGAACTGGCGGAGCGGAGCAGCTTCCTTGAAGTCGCTTACCTCCTGCTCGCCGGGGAGCTGCCTACAGCCACGGAACTGGCGGTGTGGGAAGACGAAATCACCCACCACACTCTCGTACACGAATCGATCAAGAAATTCATCGACGGCTTCCACCACGACGCGCACCCGATGGGCATGCTGCTGTCGACCGTCGGCGCCCTGTCGACCTTCTATCCGGACGCGAAGGAAATAACGGACCCAGGGCTGCGGCGGCTACAGATCGTGCGCCTCATCGCAAAGATCACAACCCTGGCCGCGTTCTCCTACCGGCACTCGATCGGGCTGCCCTACGTCTACCCGGACAACGACCTGTCGTACGCGGGCAACTTCCTGAACATGATGTGGAAGGCCACCGAGCTCAAATACGAGCCGGACCCGAACCTCGAGCACGCCCTCGACGTTCTGTTCATCCTGCACGCCGACCACGAGCAGAACTGTTCGGCAAACGCGATGCGCGCGGTCGGCAGTTCCCAGGCCGACCCGTTCTCCGCGACCGCGGCCGCGATCTCCGCGCTGTACGGCCCGTTGCACGGCGGGGCCAACGAGCAGGTGCTGCGGATGCTCACCGATATCGGGTCGGTGGAGAACATTCCCGCCTTCATCGCGAAGGTGAAGGACGGCAAGAAGAAACTGATGGGCTTCGGGCACCGGATCTACAAGAACTACGACCCGCGCGCCCGGGTGATCCGGCAGGTGGCCGATGAGGTATTCAAAATCACCGGCACAAACCCACTGCTCGACCTGGCCATGGAGCTGGAGCGGATCGCGCTCGAGGACGAGTACTTCATCAAGCGCAGGCTGTACCCCAACGTCGACTTCTACACCGGCATCATCTACCAGGCGATGGGCCTGCCAGTGGAGATGTTCCCGGTGCTGTTCGCGATCGGCCGGATGCCCGGCTGGCTCGCCCAGTGGGAAGAGGGCCTGCTCGACCCCGAACAGAAGATTGCCCGCCCACGCCAGCTCTACATCGGCTATGACAAGCGTCCGTACTCACTGATCGAGGACCGTTCCCCCGACATCGGCGGCGAATCCGACTCGATCGCGGCCCTCGCGGCCCAGGCCGCTCCGACACGCCCTCGCCGTTAGGGCGTGTTCGAAAGCCGGCTGTCCGGCTCGCCACGCCCAAGCGGCCCCTGGCCGCGTTCTCGGCCACACCGATACCCACTCATCCGGTATCGGTGTGGCCCGCGGCCTTACCAGCAAGCAGCTGGACGCGGCTCCCGGCCCGAACGCACCTATTGCCGGATGCTCTCCAACGGTCATCTCTCGAAGCGCGCGAAACAAGGCCTTTCGCGTCAACCAGCCCTCGAAAGACCACAAAAAGACCACAATCTGGGAAATCCGGAACGGTTACAGGCGTTCGACCACATAGTCGATGGCAGCGGTCAGCGCGTGGATATCAGCCGGCTCGACTGCCGGGAAACAGGCGATCCGCAGCTGATTGCGGCCGAGCTTGCGATACGGCTCAACATCCACAATGCCGTTCGCGCGTAGCGTGCTCGCGACGACCGCCGCGTCCACACCGTCAAAGTCGATGGTGACCACGACCTGTGAACGCTGCGCTGGATCGGTGACGAACGGTGTCGTATAGGACGTCTTGTCCGCCCAGGTGTAGAGAATGGACGACGACTCCGCCGTCCGCCGCACACACCAGTCCAGACCACCATGGGCGAGCATCCACTCGACCTGGTCCGCGAAAAGGAAGAGGGTGGCGACCGCGGGGGTGTTGTAGGTCTGGTCCTTGGAGCTGTTGTCCCGGGCGGTCGTGAGGTCCAGGAACGGCGGGATCCACCGGCCGGAGGCGGCGATCTCGGCCAGCCGCTCGATCGCGGCCGGTGAGAGCAACGCCACCCACAGCCCGCCGTCAGACGCGAAGCTCTTCTGCGGCGCGAAGTAGTAGGCATCGGCCTCGCGGACATCAACGGGCAGTCCACCGGCGCCAGAGGTCGCGTCAACCAGGTGCAGCGCGCCCGTGTCCGCTCCGACCGGCCGGCGGACCGGCTTCGCCGCGCCTGTGGATGTCTCGTTGTGCGGGGTGGCGTACACGTCGACACCCGGCTCGGGCACCCAGTCCGGATGGCTGCCGGGCGCCGAGGTGATGATCGACGGCTCGGCGAGGAACGGCGCGCCCTTCGCGGTGTCGGCGAACTTGCCGCCGAACTCTCCGAACACCAGGTGCTGCGAGCGTTCCCGCACCAGGTTGAACGCGGCCGCGTCCCAGAAGGCGGTGGAACCACCGACGCCGAGCACGACCTCGTAGCCGTCGGGCAGCGAGAACAGGTCAGCGAGGCCCGCACGGACGCGACCGACCAGACTGCGCACGGGCTGCTGCCGGTGCGAAGTGCCAAGCAGCGACGTTCCGGTCGCGGCGAGCTGAGCGACCGCTTCGGGACGGACCTTGGACGGTCCACAGCCGAAACGCCCGTCAACCGGACGCAGCTGCCCGGGGATGACGATGCCGTCAGGCATGAACGTCCCCCAGCGGCCGGGGAGCCGGACCGATGTAACGCGCGGACGGGCGGATGAGGCGTCCGGTGCGCTTCTGCTCGAGGATGTGGGCACTCCAGCCGGCGGTACGGGCACAGGTGAACATGGACGTGAACATATGCGGCGGTACCTCGGCGTAGTCCAGCACGACCGCCGACCAGAACTCGACGTTCGTCCGGAGCGGGCGGTCCGGGTAACGGTTCGTGAGCTCCTCGATGGCCGCGGCCTCCAGCGCCTCAGCCACTTCGTAACGATGTGAGCCGAGGTCACGGGCGGTCCGCCGCAGCACCCGGGCGCGAGGGTCCTCCGCGCGGTACACCCGGTGGCCGAAGCCCATCAGCCGTTCCTTGCGGTCCAGCGCACGACGGACATAGCCGACCGGGTCACCGGTGCGCTCAACGTCATCCAACATCGCGAGCACCCGGGACGGCGCTCCCCCGTGCAGGGGGCCGGACAATGCCCCGACCGCCGACGACAGCGCGGCCGCCGCGTCCGCGCCGGTGGAGGCCACCACTCGGGCGGTGAAGGTGGAGGCGTTCATACCGTGCTCAGCCGCGGACACCCAATAGGCGTCCACCGCCTGGACATGCTTGGGATCCGGCTCCCCCCGCCATCGGATCATGAAACGCTCGGTGATTGTGCGGGCTTTGTCGACCTCCTTCTGCGCGACGGCGGGCTGACCGAGACCGCGGGCCGCCTGCGCGACGAAGGACAGCGCTACCACCGACGCCCGCGCCAGATTGTTCCTGGCCTCGGCATCGGAGATGTCGATGAGCTGGCCGAAACCCCAGTAGGGGGCGAGCGTCGCCAGCGCGCTCTGCACGTCCACCCGGATGTCACCGGAATGCACCGGCAACGGAAAGGGCTCCGCCGGTGGCAGACCCGGCTCGAAGGAGCCGTCGACGAGCAGCCCCCACACATGGCCGTAGTCGACCTTTCCCACGAGATCCTCGATATCGACACCGCGATACCGCAGCGCGCTGCCTTCCTTGTCCGGCTCCGCGATCTCGGTCTCAAAGGCGATCACGCCTTCGAGACCGGGCTTGAAGTCGCTTGTCCTGTCGGCCATCGAAGTCCGGGCTCCGCTTCCTGTCCCCGGCCGGTGCCGTTAGGTGGTACGCCGGGCCGCTCCCGAGCACCGAACGCCAGCCGTAACTGATATGATCTTTCTACCTCGCCAAACTCACTGAATTGCCTGCCTGCATCCTGCCCTGTTGTCGGGGGCAGTGCCACATTCGCGCAGACCCCGCACCGTCCAGCAGCGTCCGGCGTGCCTGAACCCTACCCACCGGCTGGGCGTCCCCGGCACCACGCCACGTGATGACCCGCGGAAATGGGCCACCGACCCGTCAGCGACATCCAAGCAGCGCGATAAAGAGTGATACAAATCACAAAAAGCGAGCGACGCCGCACCGATTCTGGCTCCGCCAGAACGTGACACCGTGTGCTCACTATAAGAGCGCCCGGCAATAGGGGCGTGGATCAAGGAGCGGGGCTGGGGTGCGTGCATCGCGAGGCGGCGGAGGGAGTCACCCTGGTGCTGGGTGGCGACCGACGACAACGCGGCGAGGTGCGTGCCCCAGCCCCGCGACGCCGCGTCCCTATTGCCGGTCGCTCTAAGTTTCCCGCTCAGCTACTGGTAGGCAGCTGCCAGGATTGGTCAGGTGCCGCAGCACCCGAACCACGCTCAGCCGCGGGCCGCGCCGAACCCGGCAGTCCAGCGGCGTGATTACACCACCGGCGGGTTGTCCGAGGCCGATCTCGCCCCTACCTGGGTCGGTCAGTTCACCCGCTGGTTCACCGAGACCTCCGCCGTGGCCGCCGAACCGGGATCAGCGCTGGCCGAACCGAACGCGATGGTGTTCGCCACCGCGGACGCCCGCGGCCGGCCCAGCGCCCGCACCGTCCTGCTCAAGGCGTTCGACGAACGCGGCTTCACGCTGTTCACCAACTACACATCCCGAAAAGGACACGACGCCGCGGCAAACCCGTACGGCTCGTTGGTGTTTCCCTGGCATGCCCTGGAACGGCAGGTCGTCGTCACCGGCTCGCTGGAGCGTGTGTCGGCCGAGGAGACGGCAGCCTACTTCCACGCCCGCCCGCGCGGCGCCCAGCTCGGAGCATGGACGAGCCGCCAGTCCGAGACAATCACCTCCCGGGAGGTGATTGAGCGACGCCGGGCGGAGCTCGACGCCCGCTGGCCTGAGCCCGCACCGGTCCCGGTGCCCCCGTTCTGGGGCGGGCTACGGCTCGTCCCAGACAGCGTCGAGTTCTGGCAGGGCCGCCAGGACCGGCTTCATGACCGGCTCCGCTACCGCCGGACCAGCACAGACAGGACCAGCACAGACAAGGAGCGCCAGCTGCCCCGCGATGAGTGCTGGGTCATCGAACGCCTGTCACCATGAGAAGGATCGGCTTTGCGGCAAGTAACCGCGCGACGGCCCTGAGCCGGGCACGGGTGCCCGGCCGGCGGATCGCCCACACCGTGCTGACCGACCTCGGGCCGCTGCGGTCCTACCCGGCCTACCGGCGCGTATGGGCCGGCGAAACCGTGTCCGCGGTCGGCTCAATGATTACCACGACCGCGGTGCCGCTACAGGTCTACGACATCACCAGGTCCTCGTTCGCGGTCGGGCTGACCGGTCTGATCACCCTGGTTCCACTGATCATGTTTGGGATGTTCGGCGGAGCGATCTCGGATGCCGTCTTCTGCTTGAAAAAAAAAGCTGATCACCTCGTGCGGGCTGGCCGCGGTGTCGGCCGGGCTGTTCGTCCTCGCGCTGGTCGGCCCGCGCACGGTCTGGCCGCTGTTCACGCTCGTGGCTGTCCAGTCCGCGCTGGTATCTGTCGACCAGCCGGCCCGGCGGTCGATGATGCCGAGCCTGGTACCGCTGCGGGCGCTGCCCGCCGCCACCGCGCTCCAACAGATCGGTTGGAACATCGCGCTGACCACCGGGCCGCTGCTCGCCGGGGTGACGATCACGGTGTCGGGGTATCCCGTTGCCTACGGTATCGACGCCGTGACCTTCGGGGCGGCCCTCTACGCGCTGGCCCGGCTGCCACCGATGCCACCGACCGACGGCGGCACCCGGGCCGGTGTCGCGAGCGTCGTCGACGGGCTGCGCTTCCTGCGCGGCCAGCCGATAGTGGTCATGACCTTCGCCATAGACATCATCGCGATGGTTTTCGGGATGCCGCGGGCGCTGTTCCCGGAACTCGCCGGAACACAGTTCGGCGGCGGCGCGCGAACCGCCGGGCTGCTCTACTCCGCCGTTGCCGCGGGCGCGCTCGCCGGGGCGGTGGCCGGGGGCTGGTTCGGACGCGTCCGGCGGCAGGGACTCGCCGTCGTCATCGCAGTGATCATTTGGGGCGTCACGATCGCGATGTTCGGCCTTGTCCACAACCTCATCGCCGGTGTGCTGCTGCTCGCCATCGCCGGCGCGGCTGACATGATCAGCGCGGTGTTCCGGAACGCGATACTCAATGTCGCCACACCGGACGCGATGCGCGGGCGTCTCCAGGGCGTGTTCATCGTGGTCGTCGCGGGTGGCCCACGCCTGGGGGACCTTGAGGCGGGGACAGCGGCAACCGTGTTCTCACCGACATTCTCGGTGGTCAGTGGCGGGCTGGCATGTGTTGCCGGAGCCGTGTTACTCGCGGCGGCCGTTCCGTCGTTTAGCCGCTATGACTCCCAGGCCGCCATCACCGCCGCCGAGAGCCGCGAGGTGACGCGGGAGCCAGGCGAGGACCCACTCTGACGATCTCCGGAAGGTATGCGCTGAACGTCAGCGAATAGGCCGTAGCCTGTGATTTTTCAACTACCAGAGATCATGTAACGCAACCAACGAAACAAGCCCGACAACCTACGGCGCCAAAACGTTAGCCCCACCTTCCCGCATGCCTCTTCGGTACATACCACCCGCTCGCAAACGCCGAAAAGGGGGTTGGTATGGTTCCCCGGAAACGCGGCTGTGACGGTGGCCACAGGTCCTGTATCCAGCCCGCCTGACGTCTGAGGGGACAAACACAATGCGTTTGGGCAGGACGCGACTGGCTCTGGCCTGCGTAATCGGCTCGATAACAGTCGGGCTGGCCGCCCCGGCCGCCTGGGCGACAGACGGCGCCGCTCCAACGGCCACGGCCACCCCGTCGGCCGGGGCGGTCGAGCCGGTGGTGCCGGACCTGGTGGACGCCACCGCACCGGTCACCACCCCGTCAGCGGTGCACACGACGCCCGCGCTGCCGGTGCACGGCATCGACCCGCAGCCGTCCACACCGCCGGTGACCCACCGGCCGGCTGGCGGATCCCTTCCGTCCGGGCTTCCCTCACTGCCCGGAATATCCCTGTCCGACCTGGACAGACAGCTGATCGATCTCGCTCCCTGGCTACCGACTGATCTATCACTGGACAATCTGGTGCCACAGCCGCTGACGCTCAGCTTCACCTGTGGGCCGCATGGTCCCGTGTGGACGCTCAAGAACACCTCGGCGAGAGCGTATGGCTTTGCGTGGATCGACACTGACGTCAACTACAACTTCGGTGAGATCGGCGCTGGCAAGACCGTTTCCCTGAACTCGTCGGCGGATGTCGTGATCGCGGGTGCCTTTGACGTGACGACCCAGGATGTCGTGCTGGCGATCCCGGCCTTCGCTATCGCCGACTGCGCCACCACGACGACGGCTTCCCCCACCGCAGCCTCAACGAACGGTGCGGGTGCGGGTGGTGGCGGCGGTGGGGGCGCTGGTGGTGGCGGCGGTGGCACCACCACCGTCCCGGTGTCGACGACGAGTGCGCCGGTCGCGACCCCGGCAACGGCTGTCGTCACCGACAAGGTTCACTACACGGGATGAGCAAGCCAGCTGTGATCGGATGCCGCCGGCCCGGATTCGGGCCGGCGGCATCCGCCGTGTCGATTTCCGCCGGCCATGCACCGGCCAGCCCGCGCATGAAGATCCTGCTGGCCGTCCTCGCCGGCATGGTTGTCTTCACCGGCTGCGGTGGTGGGGGCTCGAAGACCCAGTCACAGGCGTCCGCGACCGCCATCCCAGATCCGGTCCGCAGCCAGCTCGCGGCCGTGACCTCCGTCAACACCGACGGGATGAACACGATCGTGACCGCGACCGGTGGGGTGGTCGACGTCTACAAGACCCCCACGGCAAAAACCGCGGCATCCCAGCTGCGCAGCCCGAACCCGGAGGGCGTCCCGCGAGTCTTCCTCGTGGTGGCGAAACTCCCGAACTGGTGGCACGTACTGCTGCCGGTGGAGCCCAACGGCAGCACGGGCTGGGTGAAAGCGTCCCAGGTGAGGGCCAGCCTCACCGGGTACCACATCGTGGTCGCCCGTAAGGACCACCGCCTGCGGGTCTACGACAAGACCGCGGTTGTCCTCGACGAGCCGATCTCCGTCGGCACAACGGACACCCCCACGCCCGGCGGTCGCTTCTATCTGACCGAACTGCTACAGCCGCGCAACCCGGCCGGACCCTATGGCCCGTATGCTTTCGGTCTCAGCGGGTTCTCCACCACCCTGGATTCCTTCGACGGGCAGGACCCGGTGATCGGTATCCATGGAACAAACCAGCCCAACCTGATCGGGCAGGACATCAGCCACGGCTGCATCCGGGTCCGCAACGATGTCATCACCAGGCTCGCGAAAATGCTGCCGCTGGGCACCCCGGTGGAGATCGCAGCCTGAGTCCCCCCGGTGCCCCTGCGGATGGCAGTTCGCGACCTGTCGACACCCTGGTCGCGAACTGCCATCACGCCCTAGGCGCCGGCCAGCCCGAGCCACGGCCGGCAGCCCCGTTATCTGACGAGCGCCCGGCGCCTGTGCCCGGCGCCTGCGCCGCGGTTCGGCGGGCGCTCCTTGCCGACGCCGCGGGTATGAGGGGTTCGTTACTCAACGTAATCCGTGCATACTGGGGCCAACCAGCGGACCCGCATGGCCATCAGCAACATGATCTTCATTTTCGCGCTGTCGGAGACCGGCAACGACCGAACCGAACACGCCGCGGCATCCAGGGGGTAGACAGGTCGTGCGGACATCGCTGCCGGCACATAGCGGTCGGGTCCGGATTCAGCTCCGGACTCTCGGGCTCGGTCTGGTCTGCGTCCTGTTGGGGCTCACAGCCAATTCCTGCGGAAACGGGAAGAGCCCGAATCCGGTTGCCGCGGGAACCGAACCAGTCCCCCCGACGCAGCAGGCCGCCGCCCGCACATCGCTGCACGCCGACGACTACGTGCTTACCGAGGGTCCAGAGACGACGGGCTTCGGCGCCAGCACGTCGCTAGACAACCGTGGTGCTCTGTCGGTAGCCGCGATGACCAGTTTCGCCTCGTGCATGGGCGAACCCACAGCCGGGTCGAAAGTAGAGCCGCTGGACTCGGCAAAGGGACCGTACTTCGCCACCAGCGACAGCCAGATGTTCATGGGATCGGTCGCGGCGGTCTATCCAGCCGAAGTGATCACAGCTGCCGTCCGAGTCGCCGCTGAGGCCTCTTTTCCGTCCTGCGTCGGCCAGCTGCTCAAGCGCGAGTATGCCAAAGCGGCCGATCTGCCCGCTGGCAGCACCTTCGCGGTCGTGTCGGCATCCGCCCACAAGCCTCCCCCCGGTATCACCGCCGCGACCAGGGTCAAGGCAACCATGACGCTGGACGGACCACCGGTACCGATGACCTTCGACCTGATGTTCATGTTCTCCGGCCAGGTCCAGAGCTCCTTTGTCGTCGGCCGCGTGTTCGACGACCCCGAGCAGACCGTGGTGAACCGTGTCGCACGGCAGATCGCCCGAAAGGTCGCCAGCCAGTAGTCACATTGTGACATATACGTACTTCGGCAAGCTGGCGGTCATCCCAGCAACCCTCCGCATCCATGCGACACGCAAAGCACATCCATGGACGGACTACACGAACGCTACTTTCCGCTTCCGTGTGGCAACATGGTGTGATCGTTACCCATGATGTGTGCTGTTTCCGTGCGTACGGTGGGCAACGGGCAGTCGGTGACGAGCGATGGGCAATGCGGCGAACGGCGCCCAGCGCGACCCATCCATGCCTTCCGGACACGCCCATGCCGGACAACCGACCAGTACGCAACCGACCTGGTGCGCGACTGTCGCGATGGGAGTGAAGACTATTGGCACCGCAGGCTGTCGGGTGGGACGATAGCATATCAGGCGCATGGTCATACTTTGCCCAATACTTCGCCCAAATTGTGCCGAAAATTTTAGCATTCGCATTCATCATGTCTGTCGGCGGCCTGGCCGCCCGCACACTCATCAGGATCATCAACCGCTTCCTCGACCGCGCTGGCACCGACAATCTGCTCGAACGGGGCGGGCTCACGCGCGCACTCCGCCGGCCCGCCCACGACCTGCGCATCGGCCTGATGCGGCTGCTGCTCGCCATTGCGCTGTTGGCGCTCTTCCAACTGGCCCTCGGCCCGTTCGGCACCAACCCGGTCAGCGACCTCGTCCACGACCTCGTCATCCTGCTCGCACACGCGGTTCTCGCCTGCTCTGTGCTCATGCTCGGCGGCACTCTCGCCTCGGCCGCCCGGGTGTTCGTCCGCGAAGCGCTGACCGGGCTTCCCTACGCGGCTACCGCGGCGACCAGTATCACCGCGCTCATCATGATCGGGTTTGGCAAAGCCGCCCTGGACGAACTCGGGCTTGCCACTTCGGTAACAAATCCGATACTCTACGCACTGCTCGCGACCATCGCCGGAGTGACAGTCGTCGGGGTGGGTGGCGGTCTTGTCCGTCCGATGCAACGCCGCTGGGAGGAGCTCTTGCGCTACGGGGGGCCGGAACTGACGACCGCAAGGTCTGTCTGGCGGGAGAATCGAGCCCGTGCCGCCGCCGAGGAGCCGGTGGTCGTGCCGGTGAGCGATCTCGTCGGCGACCTGGTGGCGGCAGGGCACAGCAAGGATGGGTGGGCGACGGACCCGATCTCCGCGCACGATCGGGAGACATCCGCGGCCACCGGCGAGTCGCGTGCGGACCCCGAGCCCGGACAAGCATCGTGACGGTATGACGCCGTAACGGCATAACACACCAAGCACACCTGGAACGATGCTTACACTCGGCAACGATGAGCACAGCATCATCGTCCCAAGGACTGCCCAAAACAACAGAGACCACCACGACGCACCCATACTCCTTCGGCGAACTGACGCACACGAGGGATGCGGGTGAGGCACTCTGGTACGACAAAGTGTCGCGACCAACGGCGGCGCCGGTCCTGTCGCTCCGCTACGCGGTGCGCTGGGTGCGGCCTGCCGGACGGCCTGGTTCCCCAGGTCGTCCGCGGCCGCAGGCCACCTGCGCGGGGCGCGGGAAACGGGGGAGACATCTCGGTGGACATGCCATCAGACCTGGAGCGCTCCCGGCTGCTCCTCGTCTGGCTGCAGGCCCGTCGCGCGGTCGACCACTGCCTGTCGGACCTTCTCGCCGCCGGACCAGCCGGTGAACGCCGTGTCCGCGAGCAGCTCGAACTGGTCAACGACCTGGAGAACCGCGCTCAGGAGGCGTTTGTGCGGTATCGCCGCGCCGCCGCGAACACCAGACGGCCAGCCGGCTCTGAGGACACGCCCACCTCGGACGCGGCCGACATGATTGACGTTGCCGACGTGATCGATATTGCTGATGTGACCACGTTGATGGACCGAACCAGCTCGACCGGCCGCCCCCGCCTCGGCGTGGTACAGCCAGACGACCGGGGGCACCAGCCCGGTCGTCTGGCGGAACCGCAACGACCGAGCGGCGTGCCCGGAACCGGGCTGCGGCCGGCCGGGCCGGTATCGGCCGTGGACATCCTTCCGGACACGGCGACAGGTCCGGGTACGGCCCCGCCCGCCTCGAAGTCCGGCACAGGCCTGGGTACCCCCGCCGCCGGAACGGAGCCAGGCGCCTTTCCGGGCCTGCCCGGAGCCGCCACGGCCGCTGGCCCCAGCGGCCCCCACACCGGCGCGGACGGTGAGAGCCGCGGCACCCGCCGTCCGCGCGGAGATCAACGCCGATACCGCTGACAGGGCCAGGCCGTGGACGGGACAAAATCAGTGTGGTGCAGTCCACGCGTCGCCGTACCGCGCTGGCCCGGTTCACCGGGCTGGTACTTGTCCTGACCTGCTGGCTGGCCGGGTGCGCCGCTGTGGGCAGGTCTCACCCGGCATCGATGACGCCGGTGGCCGGCGCGCCCAGCCCGACTGCCGGACCGGACGCCTACGAACGCTCAGGGCGAGCGCCGCGGCTGCGCATCACGCTGCCGCCGGCCACGTCTCCCCGGCCCTTTCCGCTCGTCATCGCGCTGCACAGCCTTCTGCACGAGGGTCAGGAACCCCAGACCGAGTGGGGCATCGACACCCTCGCCACCAGCGCGGGCGTCGCCGTGGCCTATCCCGATGGCCTGAACGCCTCGTGGGATGCCGGCACCTGTTGCGGGCGGTCCGCGGCCGAGCATGTCGACGACGTCGGATGGCTGCGAGCGCTCATCTCACATCTCGAACAACACTATCCCATCGACCGGCGGCGGGTGATCCTGGTCGGCTTCTCCAACGGCGGGATGCTCGCCTACCGCTACGCGTGCGAGAACGCGCCCGAAATCGCCGGTATCGCCGTGGTGGCGGCCAGCCTGCAGACCCCGGACTGCGCGCCGGCGGCCCCGGTCAGCGTGGTGGCCGTGCATGGACAGCTTGATGAGCGCGTTCCGTACGCTGGTGCCGACTGGTCGGCAACGCTCGGGACATCACTGACCTCGGTCGAGAACAGCCTTGCTCCCTTCCGGGCCAGCGCCGGCTGCCCTCCCCCGTCGCTGCCGGAAGACAGCGGCAGTGCCGACAGCGACGGGTTGCCCGTCGAGAGCGCGTCCGGCAGCCCACCGAAGGCGACCAGCATGGGAACACCCGGTTACGACAGTCACAGCCAACCGGCAGCCGAAGCGGCCACAACCAGCCAGGCGACAGCCGTATCCCCAGCCGGGAGCGGTTTCCCGGTGACGAAGAAGGAGACGAGCTGCTCGTCCGGCGATCGGGTCGTGGAGTTCCTGCTTCCCGGCGTCGCCCATGGCTGGCCCCCCAGCAGCGGCCCAGCGCGGTTCAGCACCACGGAGGTGATCTGGCGGATCCTCGCGCCGATGCGGTCGCAACGCGCCGGGCCCGACCTCTGAAGCCAGCGAGCCTCGGCCAGGCCGAGGAGATCAGGACATGAAGATCAGGACGCGCGGAAAGAGGCCCGTACGTTCTCCACCAGGGTTGTCGCGGTGTCCGCCTGCGTAGCTGACGACCGCGAGATCAGGACGTAGACCGCGTCCCCGGCCAGCAGCGTCCGCATCACGTAGGTGACCCGCTGGCCGTCGCGCAGGTAGGAGCCGGCCAGCTCCTGGCTCTGCGCTCCGGTCGGGTCCGTGATCGGCCCGGACCTGTCCTGAGTGAGCCCCGGCTGGGTGGCGAACTCGGAGTCCTGAACAACCTTGAGCGCCGCCCGTTGATCCGTGCCCGTGACACGCGCGACTCCGACCATCCGCGGGCCGGCCGCAGCCGTCCCCACCGCGGGCTCGACAAAGAAGACCCCGGTGTTGTCCCGGCGTTGGCTCCAGGCAGGCGGGTGGGAAAATGTCGCCCGCTGCTTCGTGTCGGTGACCGCAACCCAGTCAGCCGGTACCACCGCCGGGGCTGTTGTGCCAGCCGGGCTGGCGGCGGGGCTCGCGGATGCCGCCGCCTGGGCCGTGCCTGTCGGCGCGGCGGTCGGCCCGGCCTGCACGCTGGCCTTACCAGGACTGATCTTCTGCCAGACAAACCCCGCGCCGCCCCCGAGCGCGAAGGCGAGCCCAAGGATCACCACCGCATACAGCAGCCGCCGCAGCATCGGTGTGCCCGTGGCGCTCTTGCGGGGCTGTGCCCGGTGCGAACCGGTGTCCTCATCCGAGAATGACGGATTGCCACGGTCATCCCGGCGCCGGCCACGCACGCGTTCGGACCGGCCGTTGCCGGCCTGGCCGTGTGCGGCCGAGTTCGTGGACCGGTCCGTCCGGACAGGGCGATCAGCCCGATCAGCCCGATCAGCGCTGGGACGCCGGGTGTCGGAGGCAGCCGCGTCCGCGCGTACCCGGGTGGTACGCGGTGGGGCGACACCCGCCGGCCGCCCAGTGGGCTCGCGCGGGCGCCGGATACTCGTGCTGGCGGCCGCGTCCTGCGTCCCCGGGTCCCATCCCGATCCGCGCCCTGGGGGCTGAGCCGCGCGGCGCGGCGCTGCCGGTCCCGCCTGCCCCCTGGCATCATCCTGGTATGGCTGCTGGGCCGGGGGAAACCCGCCCGCGGTGTGGGCATCGGCAACAGGTGACGCGGCCCGCGCGGCGCTGTCGCGCCAGCCCCCTCCACCGCTGCCTTCGGGGTACCCCGGCCCGGGGTCCAGCGGCTGCCCAGCAGCGGGACCACCGGATGAGAAAGCCCTGGTATCCGGTGGGTACGGCCGCTCATGGGGCTGCCGGTCCGTCGGCCGGGGGCGGGACACCGCGGTCTGGCGCGGACCAGGACCAGGACTAGGACCAGAAGCGGGAGTAGCCGGCCGCGACCGTGCTGCCGCGGAACGGTGGGCCCGCTCGCCATCACGGATACCGGGATCAACCGGTGGCGGCCCGGACGGCGCGGCCTGCGGGGCGTAACGGGTCTCCTCGTCGTAGAGGTCAGCGGAGGGCCGGCCGGCCGGCGGATACCCAGACGTGACCGGCCCGTAGCCGTGGGGTGCCGGCTCGGCACGACGGCCCGCGTCATTGCCATAACCCGCCTCGTTGCCACAATCCGCGCTATTTTCGTAACCGTTGCCGTACCCCGCGTCATTGCCGTACCCCGCGTCATTGCCATAACCCGCGTCATTGCCACGGCCGGCGGCCCGCTCGTTGCGAGGGTAGCCGGCCCGTGTCGCCATGCCGTCGGCCACGTGAGGAGCGACCGCACGTTGGCCCGTCGGGCGGTGTGGGGCCGCGGCCTGTTGTCCTGGCGGCAGATAGCCGTCAGCGGGCGGATATCCAGCGGCTGGCCGATAGGCGTCCGAGGCGCGGGTTGCGTCGGGCCGCTGCTGGGAACCAGCGTCCCGATAAGAGCCAGGGTCCTGATATCGGCCAGTGTCCTGCGGCGGGCCCTGGTCGCGCCACGGGGCAGGGGGATGAGCATCCCGGCGCCGCGGGGCCGCGCTTGCCGGGGGCTCGTTTCCGTCGGGATGCGCCACCGATTCCGGCGTACCGTCCACGGCCCCGGGCCGGCGTTGATTCACCGCGTCAGACCGTCGTGCCGCGTCAGAGCGTCGTGCGCCGTCTGCCACCGGCTGACCTCCCATCGCGGTCCGCACCCAATCAAACGTCCCCATCGGTGTATCACGGCGTTGCGCTGGCGTTGCGCGCGCCCAGTTGACAATTACCAGAGTAAGAGCGCCCGGCAATAGGGCTCGTCCGGGTGGCACCTCGCGTCATCGCTACCCGTCCATCACCACGCGATGGACGGGTAGCCCGGCTCGTCGGCCGGCGCCCACCGCCTCCGGCGCATCCATCCGCCGCCTTGCGATCCTGCCGCCGACCGCGCAAAAAACATGATCGCGTGACCTTTGGCCAGCGCACCCCGGCAGGCCGCTCAGGATTTCGGCACTCGGCACACACGCTCAAGCAGCAGCCCGCCGGCCAGGAGCACCGCCGCGGCACCGATCCCCAGCCCAGCGGTGATCGCATCGGCGCCGGCGGTGCGGAACTCATCCGAACGCGGCAACACATAACCGAGCACCGCAGCCCACGCTCCCGCCAGCGCCGCCCCGGCAAGGCTGCCGGCCTTGGCCATGGCCGCCAGCCGGGCGACGGTCAGCGGCAGGATCGGCCTCGTTCCCGGCCGCCCCTGCAACCGGCGCCGGGTGATCGACGCGGTCTGTAGCTCCACCAGCCCAATGATCAGCAGAGACAACGGCGCCGTGGGCGGAAAGCGCGGCAGGTCCTGATAATTGAAAACCAGGAAAACATAGGTGAGCGCGCCAAGCACCACGGCCGCCGCGAACAGATCCCGCGCCCGGCTCGGTTTCACTGGCGCAAGCTCCATGATGTCTGCTGGATCCCGGCGGTATCCAGCCCGGCCACCAGGTCGGCCACCCGGCCATGACCAGGTAGCACCGCGTCCGGCTCGACATCCAGCCAGGGAACACAGACGAACGCGCGCAGATGGGCACGCGGATGCGGGATGAGGATCTCCGGATCGTCGCTCAGCAGCCTGCCACAGGCGATCACATCAACATCCAGGGTCCGTGGGCCCCATCGTACCGTCCGCAGCCGTGACGCCGCCTGCTCGGCTGACCGTGCCGCCAACAGCAGAGCACGTGCCGGCGCCGCCGGGACCAGCACAACCGCATTGAGATAATCGTCCTGGGTGGGTCCGCCGACGGGCGCGGTCTCATACACCCGCGACACCGCCACCGCACCGAGCGTCCGGACGGCGGCACGAAGCCGCGCAAGACGATCACCGAGATTCGAGCCCAGCGCAAGCACCGCGGTCGGCCGCTCCGGCCCTGGCCGCGGCGTTGCCAACGACGACGCCTGCGACTTTCGCGATCCCGGCTGATGACCCGTCCCGCTCACGCTGGCCGGTCCCGGGTGACGCTGACCGCGACATCGGTGAACGGTAGTGGGATCGGTGCCGCCGGTTTGTGTACCGTCACCTGGGCGCGCGCAACGCGGCCGTCGCCCAGGCAGGCGACGGCCAGCCGGTGCGCGAGTGTCTCGATCAGATCCACCGGTTCACCCGCGATGATCCCAGCCAACGTCTGGGCCAACGCCGCGTAGTCGACCGTGGCGGCGAGGTCGTCGTTCGCGGCGGCTTGCCGGGTGTCCACCCACAGCACGGCGTCCACGACGAATTCCTGGCCCAACTCGCGTTCGGCTGGCAGGACACCATGGTGGCCGTGGACCCGCAGGCCGGTAAGGACGATCCGGTCCGGCGCGGCCGCCGACGGGGCATCGGCTCCAGGCGATCCGCCCGCCGGTGGCCAGGCGGTCATGCCGCGCCCGCCGGTGGGCATCGGGGCATGGCCGGGGCGGAACCGCTGGCGGCGATCAGCGCCCGAGCCGGCCCCATACGCGCATCCCACGGCTGCTCGCCGCGGGCGCTCCGCCATGCCTGCGCCACCCGGACGGCGTCCGCCGCCGCCCGGACCGCGTGCACCCGTACCGCCCACACCCCGGCGACCGCCAGCAGCGCCGTTGTCGCCTGGGTCGCATCGTCGCGATCATCGGCTGGCCGGGCCCGGCCGTCGGAGCCCGCCAGCAGGCTGCCCAGGAACGACTTACGCGATGTACCGACCAGCAGGGGATAATTCAGCGCGCTGAAGGCGTCGATGTGTGCCAGCAGCGCCCAGTTGTGTCTGGCCTTCTTCGCGAAGCCGATCCCCGGGTCGATAATCACCCTGCTCGGCGCGATACCCGCGGCGAGCACGGCCTCAAGACGGTCGTGCAGCTCGGCCGCGACCTCGGACACGACGTCACCGTAGACCGCCCGGGTGAACATGTTCGCGCTCGTGCCCCTGGCATGCATCAGCACATAGGGAACACCCCGCTCGGCGGCGAGAGCCAGCAGGTCCCGGTCGGCCGCGCCCGATACGTCATTTATGATCACAGCGCCGGCGGCCAACGCGGCCTCGGCGACCGTCCGGCGGGTCGTGTCCACGCTGACGGCGACCCCGGCCGCGGCCAGCTCCGTCACCACCGGCAGCACCCTGCGCAGTTCCTCGTCCGGATCAACCCGGGCGGCCCCCGGTCGGGTCGACTCACCACCGACGTCGATGATGTCGGCGCCGTCGGCCGCCATCGCCAAGCCGGCCCGGACGGCATCAGCGGCGGTCGCGAAGGTACCGCCGTCGGAGAACGAATCCGGGGTCGCGTTGACCACACCCATCACGCGAGTCCTGCCCATCGGCTCCAGGAGACTGCGGCTGGCCTGTTCGGGCGTCATGACTCCCCAATGATCAGCGTAGGGACGCGGCTGGACTGCCGGCGTGATGAGGCCGCCGGTAGCAGTACCGCCGGTAGGAGTATCGATAGACGGGCTGAAAGCCGAGTGCGGCATACAGGTGGCGGGCCGCTGTGCTGGTCTGTTCCACCTGCAGATAGGCGCGGGAGGCACCAGCGTCGGTGGCCCATGTGACCAGCCCGGCGAGGACGGCGCGGGCGGCTCCCCGGCCGCGCGCGGCCGGTATCGTCGCCATGCTGTAGACGCCGAGCCAGTCGCCGTCTATGACCCCCCGGCCAACCGCGACCGGCACGCCGTCCATCACGCACAGCACGTACTTTGTTGCTATCGTGAGATTCGTCAGCACCTTGAGGGTGCCGGCACGCTGGTCCGCAAAGGTCGAAAGTACCCGCCCAGCGATATCCAGCCAGCTGCCGTCGATGTCGTCGAACATGAGCGTTCTGGTACCACCGGCGCGGCCGGAGCCGGCGGCAGCAGCCGCCGACGCTCCCGACGGCACGTCAACGCTGGCCTCCGCGACGGTGCCGCCGGCCAGCCGGCCAGCAAGGTCCGCCAGGTCGGCCGCGCAGACATCGGTCGGACCGGTGTCATCGAACCCGAGCGCGTCCAGTGCCTGGTGGATACCGGCCGGCAACGACACCGGGGTGATCTGGACGGTCGCCGGCAGCCCTGCCGCGGCGTAGAACGCGCGGACCTCGTCAAGCGCGAGAGAAAGATCAGGGACGTCTCCGCGGGCCCACACCGAGTTGCCGCGCCGGGAGGAACCGGCAGACTCCCGCAACACCCAGCCGCCGACACGGCGCTCACGCAGCGGGGGCCAGGCGCGATGGGCGAGAAGCTCCAGCTCACGGCTCAGAGCGGCATCAACCGCCTCGCCGGCACCCGGCGCCACCAGCGCATCGTGCCCACGGTGGCTTGCGGCGGGCTCAGCCATGCCCTGCCCGGCGACCGGTACCCGCAGACGGACCCGCACTGACCACACGCCTGAGGCTACCGGCCAAGGAACGAAACCTTCGCGCTCGCCCCTCGTTGTCGCGCCCGACACGACTTGACCAGACACCGCCTGTCTCGGCAGCGCCACCAACAGTCCCCGGTCAGCGACCGGTACGCCGCTCAGGAATCGATCGGCCACTCGAATGTGCCGCGGTGAATACACCACAGTGAATGCGCGGCGGGAGCGGATGCGCGGCGAGGGTGGATGCGCAGCGACGGTGACCTGATACCCTGGGAATACATCACGGGAAGCAATGGGTATGCGTCGGCGGCACATCATGCGCATACGGTGCAATTAACCTGCGGATGGTCATCCGAACGGCGGGAGCCCAACTACAGGGCGCAAAGTTTGTTACCTCACCGTAACGACCATTCAACCCGGCGGGAACACCGAGACCCTACCGTTTTTTACGGTAACGTCAGTTGTACCACCGCCCGACAAAGGAGCCGGGCTCCTTCTTGAAGGGCATGGAGTGAAAATTGATGGTAAACCCGCCGGGCGACGCCTTTTCGGCAGATGTATCAGCTGAGACGAGCCAGCCATACGAAGTGCTGATCGAATGGAAGTCGCTTCACGGCTGTGAGTCGCTGGAAGGCCACCCATGAGCAGACTGGTCACACTCGTCGCGGCTGTCGACGCCCAGCCCACGCTGGAACAAACGGATTCAATCCTTACCGAACTGGGCCAGATGCCCCGCAATCCCATTGTCACGGGGCTGATCGACGCCCTGCTTGAGTATCGGACACTCCTCGTGAGCCTGACAGGGTGATCTTAAGGTCACCGGACGGCACGCCGGGAGCCGAACCAGTCAGGTGGTCTCTTGTTACTTGGCGGCGAGACCACCTGACTGGTCCGAAAACTAATACAGCGAACAGTTCGGGAAATCGTGTCATCCGGCAGGCCCAGGGATGCGCGGCCGTAACATTTCCCGCGTATCCGAAGGATCCGGGAAACCCGGCCGGTGATCATACAGCCAGCACTTTCCGCATGTCACCGGTGTCAGGACGGGTAGCGGTGTGCCACCGTTACCCGAACACGATCAACGCCCGAACGGCTGGCCCTGCTGCTGGCCCTGCTGGCCCTGCTGGCCCTGCTGCTGGCCGAAGCCCTGGCCAGCACCCTGCTGCTGGCCACCGAACTGGCCGCCGACAGAAGCGCCGACACCGACGAGCTCCTGCAGCCGGGTCTCCACGTAACGCTCGCTGTGGTGAGTCTTGTCCGCGATCCGCTGAACGAGATCGTTGACGTCACGAGCCGCGTCGAGGTCCGCGGTACCGACCTGTCCGAATTCATCGAGCAGCCGGTACCGGATCTGCTGCCAGTTCTGCCGCAGCTGCTGTTCAATTTGCTGCTGCTGCTGCTGTGCCATCACGTTTTCCTCTCGTCGGGACTGACCGAACAAGAAGTGACCCTACTCCACCAGGCGCTCACCCAGTCAACCCCACCAGCTAACTTCGCTTGTGTAATTCAGGAAACTCTTCTTGCCGCGAAAAAGGGCTATGCGACAAAAAAGAAACAATAACGAGAGAACAGTCATGTGTCATCCGGTCCGCAGAAGTTGCCACCGTCAGCGGGAAGCCACCGATATATCCGGTGATAACCAGCGGCCAGGCCGCCGGCGGCTCCGGCCGGTCACGGTCGGAGCGCACGGAACAGTCAATGCGGATGAATTGCGGAGGAGCTGCGGATAAGAGAGGCTCCGGCAATAGGGACGCGGCGTCGCGGGGCTGGGGCACGCACCTCGCCGCATCGCTCCCCGTCCATCGCTGCGCGATGCACGGGTACCCCGGCTCGTCGGTCGCCACCCAACACATCCGGTGCCTGCCTCCGCCGCCTCGCGAGGCACGCACCCCAGCCCCGCTCCTTAACGAGGCGAGGCGCCGTCTGGCGCCGGCAGACCCTGGACGAACGTCCGGCGGCGACCACTAAGGCCCGGCAGATCGGGTACCTGCCGGTTTGTGTGCGGTGGCTGCTGAGCTGGCCGGCCCACGGTCTGGCAGCAGGCCGGCGAGCCGCGGGCAGGGCTTTTCCCGGCCGGCGAGCGGGAAGAGACTGGGACGTCATGGGAGCACGGTGGGCCGCGGGAACGTGCGCGGTGCTGTTCGTCGTCCTCACGGCCATGGTGAAGATCCACTGGATGCCGCTCGCCAACGCAGACGCCGACACGATCGAGGATCTCAGCAGGATTGTCGCCACCCGGAGCTGGCCGGTCGACGCCGCCGAAGTCCTGAGCATGCTGTTCGCTCCGTTCATCCTCCGGCTGGCTGCCCTGGTCGTGGTGGCGGTGTTGTGGTTGCGGGCCAGCCCGCCGTGGGGCGGCCGCCCGCGCGGTCTCGGCCGGCTCGATCCGGCCGGCGTCCGCTGGTCGGCGCTGTTCATCGGGATCACCATCGGGATCGGTGGCCTCCTCAGCACCGCAACCAAAATCATCATCGCCCGAGCGCGCCCGCCCGTCGCCGAGGCGTTCGCCCCGGCCCACGGGATGAGCTTTCCGTCCGGGCACGTCATCGGGGTGACGGTCGCGGCGATGGTGGGGCTCGCGGTACTGGCTGCCGTCCGCGGGCAACGGCCTCCGGTCGCCGTGACCGCCGTGACCGCGCTGGCCGTCGTGGCGGTCGGGTGCGCACGTCTCATCCTCGCCGTGCACTATCTGTCGGACGTCATCGCCGGCTACCTACTCGCGGTGGCATGGGCAGCCAGCATGACCGCGTTATTCACCCAACGCATCTGCCGAAAACGTCCTGTGGATGGCGCGGTCGACGGCAGCGAACCACCGCTACAAGGCCAGCCAGCGCAACGACCCGGCGGCCAGGCACAATCGCCACACTGTTCGGACACCGCCACCAACAGCAATCCGCTAGACTGGCAACAGGAGCCGCCAGAGCAACCACGCGGATCCCAGCAAATTCACCCTCAGACAAAACCACGGGCCCTGTCCAGTCACTGGGGACGATGGCGAGTCCGGCTCCGATGAACTATCAGAAAGCTGATAAAAGTCAGGAATACGGTAACCAGCGGACGCTTTCGTCCGCATAACGCAGGCTTGCCAGCCGGACGGCGAACTGCGCCGCCACCCGCGGATTGCTGGTGAGGATCGGCACAACACTCGTCACCAGCTTCAGTTCCCGTACGGCCCGCAGCACCTCGAATCCAGACCAGTGCGTCACGTCGAAACCGTATTCGGACGCGAGCAGCGCGTATCGTTCTGGTGGGTAACCGAAACGCAACCGCCCGACAGCCAAGGGAACCAGGTCCCACTCGGTCGGCCCGTAACAGGTGGCATCGAAATCACAGGCGAGCACCCGGCCATCGGGGCTTCTGATCAGGTTCCCGAGATGAGCGTCACCGTGGACGATCCCCGCCGGCAGCTCGTACGTGACATCTTCAAGAGCCGCTTCGAGCCGGTCGGCCATGCGCTGCAGGAAGATACGGTCAATGTCAGCGAGCCCCTCCGCGTCGGCGAGGCGCCGGCGGACGTCGTCGAGCGGATCCCAGTTCGGCAATGCGACGATGGGCAGCGGCAACGCGTGGATCAGTCGGAGGACCACCGCGAGGTCGGAGGCGGTTGGTGGTCCGCTGTTGCGCACAGGCTCGTCCGAGGCGGACCTGCGCGCACGTGCCACCAGCCCTCGGGCGCCTGCCGGAGGCTGCCGTTCCAGGAGGCTCTGAGCACGCGGTTCGGCTGGTCGCGGCCCGGCCAGAGCATCGATCCACAGGGTGGCCACGGTGCCGTCGAGGTGCAGCGGTGCCGGCAGACCAGGTGCAAGGCGCACCGCCGGCACGTCATGCCGGGCCAGCCAACGAGCTACCTGAACGACTTTGTACGCACGGTACGCCATCGCCGGGGATCCGGAAATCCGGATAATCACTCCGGAGCGCGGCAACCGGAACACCGCGTTAGCGGTAATTTTTATTACCTCGGCATCCTGGCCATCCAGGCCAAGCGCCGTGCATATCTCTCGAACAATCGACCACGCCTTCGCCGCGGTGAAACGACCGTCACGACCCGTGACAGCCACTCGACCTCGCCCCGACCCTCACCAGACACGGAGCATAACAAGATCGATTCGTTCGGACGCGCCCATCCCGCTCACTGCCTATCCGCGCCCTCATGGCATACGGTTATTGCCGCTAAGAGCGCCCGGCAACAGGACTGTCCGGCTCGTACCGCCCGCGCGGTGCCTCGTATCATCGCTCCCCTATCCATCACCGCGCGACGCATGGGTATCCCGGCTTGTCGGTCAACACCCACCACCTCCGGTGACTCCCCGTGCCACCTCGCGATGCACGCGCCCCGGCCCTGTTTTTTGATCCACACTCCTATTGCCGGGCACTCCCATGCATTACACGCGCTCGGCCACGAACCCGAACCCGAACCATGACCCCACGGCCCGCAACGATGCCTCCTCCGATCCGGTAGTTGCCCGGTGGCGGTGCTGAGTCGCCGGTGGCCAACAGGAGTTCAATCAGTACTCTGCTCACCTACCCGAAAACCCCAAGCAAGCCAGGGCATGCCCGATGGATGCTCAACTATAGTTCCTTCGGCGGCCGCTAA
>NZ_CAKJTP010000002.1:30253-34101 GCF_917627335.1 Protofrankia sp. CiT1
CTAAGTGGTCGCCGCCGGAAGTTGTTCGGGGGGTGCCGGATGACAGACGGATGCATCGTGCGGCGGAGAAGGCCCAGGTAGCGGTGTTCTACCTGGGCCGACGACAACGAGGCGAGGCGCCGTCTGGCGCCGGCAGACCCTGGACGAACGTCCGGCGGCGACCACTAAAAGGCTTCGCGGCTGGTCCCGCGGCTTGTCCCGCCTTCCCGTTGCCATTCACGCACGAACGCCGCGAGCTCCCGCACATCACGGACATCGCCGTGCGTCCGGGTTATCGCCAGCAGCTCGTCAGCCCGGTTCGATGCGGACGCCACTGTGCGCCCCCAGGAAATCCTGACCGCCTCGGTGGCCAGCGCACAGACCCGGTCAAGCTCAAGCCGTCCCTGCTGGACCAGGGCCAATGCAAGATCCAATCGGATCACCGAACGGAAACCGGGAGCATTCATCATGTCCAGCCGGGGCATGGCGATCTGTGCATGCTCCTCCGCGGCACGAGGCCGCCTGAGCAGGCACAACGCCGTGGTTGCGTTGTAAGCGACCTCCACCGGATGGAAAGTGTCGAAGCCAGGCCCAGGCGAGCCCCACTGTTCCACGGGAATCATGTCAGCAAGATCATAAGCGGTGTCCAATGCCTGGGCGGCAGCACGGACGTCGCCGAGCGCCGCAAGGGCTCGGGCCTCCTGGCAGACCAGACGCGCCCGTACCGGGCCGCCGCCGACATGGCGCAGCCCGTCCCGGGCAAGTTGCAGGGCCCGGTCCGGGCAGCCGTCGTAAAATTCGATCACTGCTGCGATCTCGCGGGCTGATCCTTGCAACGGGCCGTCCTGCGCCCACAGCCCGTCCGCGTATCCCTGCGCGGCCAGGGCACGTGCCGCGTCGGCCGTACCCAGTTTGAACGCCGCATCGGCGTGCAGGACGGTGATCCGGCCAGCAATAATCCGCAGCCGGCGGGCATCGGAGGCCCGTAGGGAAGCACCGCGCGCGAGACTGTCCAAGCCATGCCGCAGGCGAGCCGCCTGAGCCGCGACATGCGCCGGCGAGGTGTGCTCGTGAGCGCGCAGCAAAGCGGCCAGCCGTTCCTCGGCGTGCGCAAGCGCAACCTGCGACGGCGCCGCGGCACGTACATCCACCGCGTCCGCGAGCTGTCCATCGCTGAGGAGCACACCCACCACGGTGACCCCGGCATAGAGGTGCAGCTGCCGGCGGTCCGGTGCTGGCGGTGCATCAGCGATTGACGTGGGGAGAGCGTGATACTCGTGCTCCACACGGCCGGTCAGGGCCGCACGCTCGGTGCCGGTCCACCCAGCGGCCAGCGGATCATGATCTGAACGGTCGGCTGCCGGCGGGTCGGACACCGGGCGATCATCCACGGAAGGACTGGCCTCACCCGGCCGCGACACCGGGGCGGGTAGTACATAGGAATCCGGATGATCGTCTGGTGGTGTGCGGGTGGCCGGGATCGAAACGGCCCGCTCCTCGGGCCGGACTGGCTGCCCTGCTTCCACAGCCGCCGGCCAGGGACTGGCCGGGCAAGCTGACGGGGACAGTTCGTCAGCGTGGGACATGGCTACGCACTCCCTGGTGTCCTGTCAGTGAGGCCACAATGTGGCATTTCCGCGCCCTGCAATCTCTTTCAGTGTCAGGAATATGACTCAAGGTAACCCGAGGAGGCGCGCCGCGACATACGCCCAGGGAAGAGGGCACGCTCAGACCACGACACACACAATAAGTTGACGTGTTGACTCAGGATAACTTAGTGGTCGCCGCCGGCGACCACTAAGAGCGACCGGCAATAGGGGACGCGGCATCGCTTTCCCAGCCATTGCCGCGCGATGCACGGGCACCCCGGCTCGCCGGTCGGCGCTCTGCACCTCCAGCGCATCCCTCCGCCGCCTCGCGATCCATCCACCCGCACGCCACTCCTTGATCCACACAACTATTACCGGTCGCTCGTACTGTTACCTCCGGTGAAAGTACGTCCTCCGCACAACCGTTGGGCCACATTTCTCAGAGCGTGTGTGAGATCGGGCTTTCGATCAGTGAGCCGCATCCAGGCGCCCACCGGCAAGGCGGAAGGCCGAAGCGATACCGGATGAGTTGTCTCGGTGTGGCCGACAACGCAGCCAGAGGGCGTCTGGACGCGGCGAGCCGGAATGACGATCTCACACGCGCTCTCAGGCATCCGGGTGATGATTCCCACGTAGCCTGGAAAGCCAGGCCGCCGCGCCGCGGAAAGCATCATCCGACGTGCCGGGCCGTATGACCGTAACCTGCCCATCCGCTCTCGGGTAGCTACCAAGGAACCGGACGTCAGCGCAGCTGCGGTGCAATGCCGAAAGCGCCTCGCCAACCCGCGCCTCGGCTATGTGGCCCTCGCAGTCGGCCGAGAAGCAGTAGCGGCCTAAGCCGGCACCGGTCGGCCTGGATTCCAGCCGGGTCAGGTTGATTCCCCGGACGGCGAACTCGGTCAGCATCTCCAGCAATGCGCCAGGATGGTCGTCGCGTTCGAACAGCACCACTGTGGTGCGGTCGGAGCCGGTGGGTGGCGGCGGCGCCCCCGGGAGGGTGACCAACACGAAACGGGTCTGCGCCCCGTCGACGTCCTGGATGTCGTCGGCAAGCACCGACAGGCCGTAACGAGGGGCGGCAAACGCGCCGGCAAGTGCGGCGTCGACCTCGCCGAGCTGGACGCGACGAGCCGCCTCGGAATTGCTGAACGCCGGTTCCCAGCGTGCGTAGGGAAGGTTCTTGCCGAGCCAGTGACGGCACTGCGGTTGAGCGTGCGGATGGCTCGAAACCGTGTGTACGGCGTCGAGGCCCGTACCGGGCCTGCCCAGGAGGGCGAACCGGACGGGAATCACGGCCTCGGCCTTGATCTGCAGGGGGGCGCCGACAGCGAACTCGTCCAGAATGGTCGACACCGAGCCCTCGACCGAGTTCTCGAACGGGACGAGGGCGGCCGCGGCGTCACCCTGACGGACCGCGTCGAGAACGGCCACCACGTCCGGCAGTGGATCAAGCCGCGCTCCACGAGCGATCACGAGCGTGAGCAGCGCCGCCTCGGAGAATGTGCCGGGGGGACCCAGATAGGCCAGCCGGATCGGCGCGGTCACGTCCGCGGCTCCACGCCAGGGGCCGGCGTGACCACGGCAATCTCGGCCGTGCCCAGCGGGTTGCGGACCGAGTCCGCCCGGACCGGATCTGCTGATCTCACCTTGGCGATCCTACGATCCCGTGACAGAGCGCATGAGGGGAGCCCGGCTCCAGCTGGTCATCCATCGCCTAAATCATGATCAGATGGTCGGATTCTCTCTCGCAGGGTGCGCGCCCGCTTCTCGATTCGGCACGGCACGGCACAGCGGCCATCGACGCAAAAACCATGATCGCAATGTCGCCACAGCTGTTCGGCTGTTGGCAAAAATCGACATCAGTTGTCAGCGCCGCCCCTGATCCAGACGTGGGACGACCGGCCCCCGTAGGGTCGGAGCGTGGACACGGCGGATGTTCGGCTCCTGCTGGAAGCCGTGGCTTCCGGCACGGTCGAGCCGCACGATGCGCTGACGCGCATCACAGCCGGCCCGCTCGGCGACGGCAACGGCTGGACCGACCTTGGGTACGCCCGCGTCGACACGCACCGCGGGCTGCGCACCGGCGATGCGGAGGTCGTCTACGCCGCCGGCAAGACGCCGGCGCAGACGGTCGGCATCGTCGCCGAGCTGCGGCGCGCATCCGGCGCCGGCCATCCAACGCTGGTGACCCGCGCGGACGCGGCCACCGTCGCGGCTCTGCTCGCCCGGTGGCCCGGAGAACTGACCACGTCCGGCATACCTGCCCGTGATCCAGGCTCC
>NZ_CAKJTP010000002.1:34633-37761 GCF_917627335.1 Protofrankia sp. CiT1
GCTGCCGCCGGAGCGCGGCCAGGTCGTGGTCGTCTCCGCAGGGACCTCGGACGCACCGGTAGCCGCCGAGGCCGCGCTGACCGCCCGCGCATCCGGAGCGGGCGTTAAGACGATCATGGATGTGGGAGTGGCCGGCCTGCACCGGATCCTCGCGGTCCGTGACGTCCTTGCCGCCGCGGACTGCCTGATCGTCATCGCTGGCATGGAAGGTGCGCTACCCAGCGTTGTTGGCGGGCTCGTCGGTACACCGGTGATCGCCGTTCCGACCAGCATCGGTTACGGCGCGTCCTTCGGCGGCCTTGCCGCGTTGCTCGGGATGCTCAACTCGTGCGCGCCCGGCGTCGTCGTCTGCAACATCGACAACGGTTTCGGGGCGGGAATCTTCGCCGCCCGCATCACCCGCCGCACCCGCCGCGCGACGGCGAGGCCCACGGTCGCCGACAGCGGTCAGGAACCGGGCGGCGAACGGACCACAGTGGACGGGTGACCGACGCCGACATGCACCACGCGAACCATGCGAACCACGCGAACCATGCGAACCATGCGCCAGCCGGACCGACCGAGCCCGCGTCGACCAGACCGGCCCGGGTCGGCTGGCTCGACCTGTCCAGCGGAGCGAGCGGGGACATGCTCCTCGGCGCCCTGAACAGGGTGCTGACCGACACGGATCAGCACCCGGACGTGATCGCCAACGCGGTCGGAGCGCTCGGGCTGCCGGTCCGTCTGGACGTCAGCATGACCAGCCGGGCCGGCCTCGCCGCCGCCTGTGTCCAGGTCATCACCAACGAGTGGACCGGTAGTAACGAGTGGACCGGTAGTGAAGACGCGACACACCAGGACGGGCTGCCGGGGAGCGGGGCGCCCGGAAACGCGGCACCCGGCGATGAGCGCCGCCGTACCTGGGCTGACATCCGCCGGCTACTGGCCGGCGCTCCGCTCAGCGAAACGGTCCGCGAGCGGGCCCTGGCCACGTTTGCGGCGCTCGCCGAGGCTGAGGCTGTCGTCCATGGCATCCACGCCGACGAGGTGCACTTCCACGAGGTCGGGGCGCTGGACGCGCTCGCCGACGTGGTCGGCGTCTGCGCGGGGCTCGACGCGCTCGGCCTGGACCAGCTGGTCGCGTCCCCGGTAGCGCTCGGCGGCGGGTCGGCCCGCACCGAACACGGCGTGCTGCCGATCCCCGGCCCCGCTGTCCTGGAACTGCTGCGTGCCAACGCAATGCCGGGGTATGGCGGTCCGGTGGACATGGAGCTGTGCACACCGACGGGAGCGGCTCTGGTGGCGGTCCACGCGGACGCATACGGTCCGTTGCCGGCAATGCGGGTGGCGTCCGTCGGCGTCGGCGCCGGCCAGCGCGACATCCCTGGTCGGCCCAACGTCGTCCGCCTGGTCGTCGGTACCGCTCCGCCGACCGACACGCCACCCCGGACGGGAGCGCTGCCGGCAGCGCCACTGCCGGCAGCACCGACGGTGGACTCCGCCACCGCGCGCGTCCCCGCCGTGACCCATGCGCTGGCCGTGACCGATGAGCTGCTGGTCGAGACCAACGTCGACGACCTCGACCCGCGGGCCTGGCCAGAGATCCTGGCAACGCTGCTGGCGGCGGGGGCCTCCGATGCCTGGCTCACGCCGGTGCTGATGAAAAAGGGCCGGCCGGCGCACACCCTGTCCGTGCTGGTGGCGATGCCGCTCGCGGACTCGGTCCGGCGAGCGGTCTTCCTCCACACTCCCACGCTGGGCCTGCGGGAGACGCCCGTACACAAGCGGGCCCTCGCCCGTGCCTTCCGCACGGTGAACGTCAGCGGCGAACCCGTCGCCGTAAAGATCGGCATACTTCCGGACGGCCAGATCGTCACCAGGCAACCCGAGTGGGATGATGTCCGCCGCGCCGCCGCCAGGCTGGACCGACCAGCCCGTTGGGTGCTGGCTACCGCGGTGGCCCTGGCGTCGGATACCGTCCGGCCGAACGCTGCCCGGCCGGACGAGGGCACCGATGACGACGAGGCATGGGCACACATGCGATCCTAAGAGCGCCCGGCAACAGGGATGTGGATCAAGGAGCAGGGCTGGAGTGCGTGCATCGCGAGGCGGCGCGGGGAGCCACCGGAGGTGGTGGGTGACGACCGACGGCAACAACGCGAGATGCGCACCTCACCCTTCCGCCTTGCCAGGGGGCGCCTGGACGCGGCGAGCCGGAATGACGATCTCACACGCGCTCTAAGGCCGCGACCGAGCGGGATCACGAACGGAGACGATCGACATCGACGCCCGAACGGACATGCCTGACTTCAATCGTGCTCCGGCGGACGATCCTGGCGCGGTCCAGTCGATGCCGTCACCGGCGCGGCACTATCCACTGTCCAGCCCGGCCGAGGCGAGCAACGGCGACCTGCGCTCCCCTCCGCAGGCCCAGCGGCGTCCGATGCCACCGCCGATGCCGCCACCCGGCGGCGAGCGCGCGTTCGACCCGCTCACGAGCGCATGGCCGGGCGCCGCGGACGAATCACCGGCCGCCCGGCCATGGACCGAAGCGTCAACCTACGACCCGTTGTTCGACCGTGGCCCCGCTCCCGGCGGCTATCCGGGGCCTGGTGCCCACCCGAGCAACGCCGCGCCGACCCCGCCACCGCCCAAACCTCGGGTGTCCGTCAGCACGCTGCGCCACGAGGAACGCCCGAACAACGGCCAGCCCGGTGCCCGGCCCACCAGCGCGCCCTCACCGGAGCCCCCGCCGGGTTACCAGCGGTCCAGCTACACCGACACGGCCCACCGGCCGGCGCCGCTGTACCGGGACGACAGCTACCCGCCGGATTTCGACTCCGCCGATCCGCTCGGCATCTCCGCCGGTGTGGCGAGCACCGCGATCGAGACGCCGCCACACTCGCCGATTTCGACAGTCTACCCAGCGCCGCCGCCGCTGCCCCTCCCCGTGGCTGATGAGCCGGTGTCCCCGTACTCGCCGCCGGTGGCGGCCGAGCAGTCGCCGGGAGCGTCCACGGCGCCGATCGCGCTACTGTCCAGCCAGGACCGGCCGTTCCTCGACAGCGACGGTTTTCCCGGCGGGGGGCGGGCCGAGAGCTCACCTCCCGACATCCAGCGGGTGCCGGCGCCATACCCGGACGACATGT
>NZ_CAKJTP010000002.1:38230-93212 GCF_917627335.1 Protofrankia sp. CiT1
GACGGCAGGTATCCGGACAGCCACCAGCCCAGCACCGAGTACCCGGCACCAGCGCCTGGTATCCGTCCCGCTGGCCATGACACAGCGGCTGATACGCCCGCTCTGACGCCGTCCCCGAACGGCGCGCCCGGCAGACTCATGACCAGCGCGTTACTGCCGGCTCAGCCAGACAGCGCATCTCGGGGCTGGCGGAAACTGGTTTTCAAGGCATCCGGTGGAACGATCAACCCGGGGCCGTCCGCCGACGAGGTACGCCATCGGCGCCTGATCACGCACATCCGCACCCCCCTGTATGACTGCCACCGGATCGCGGTCATGTCGCTCAAGGGCGGTGTCGGCAAGACCACGACAACCGTGGCCCTCGGGTCGACGCTGGCGAGCCTGCGCGGGGACCGGGTGGTGGCGATCGACGCGAACCCGGACCGCGGCACGCTGGGCGCGAAAGTACCACGGACATGCACGAACACCGTACGTGATCTACTCGACAACGCCGGCTCGCTGGACCGTTATGTGGATGTCCGCAGATACCTGTCACAGGCCGACAGCCGCCTGGAGGTGCTCGCCTCCGCGAACGCGCCCGAGATCTCGCAGGCGTTCGCCGACACCGACTACCTTGCCGTCGACGGCATCCTGCAGCGGCACTACTCGATCCTGCTGACCGACTGTGGCACCGGGATCCTGCACAGCGCCATGCCCGCCGTCCTCCGGCTCGCCGACACGCTGGTGATCGTCAGCAGTTCCAGCGCGGATGGCGGCTCATCCGCCAGCGCCACGCTGGACTGGCTGGACGCGCACGGGTACGCGGCCCAGGTGCGAGCAGCGGTAACGGTTATCTCGACGTTCCCGACAAACGGGGAATCCGTGGACCTGAGCACTCTCGAACAGCATTTCACCGCCCGTACCCGGCGAGTCGTCCGGGTACCCTACGATCCGCATCTGGCAATTGGTGGACGCATCATGCTGGAAGGAATGCGAAAGGCGACCAGACAGGCATTCCTCGAAATCGCTGGCGCCGTCGCCGAACGGTTTGGGCAGACAGGTTCACGGCCTGTCCCGACGGTCCGGTCAGCGGGTGATCGCGGCGGTCACTGAACGGACACCGGGGCGTCGCAGCTGCCGGGCCACTGTGGTGCGGCCGTCCACGATCCGCCCGAACAGGCCGAACGTACCCGGCATGCAGGTCAGCAACGCGTGCAGTAACCCGGGATGGCGCGTGTAGACCGCCTGTACCTCGCGGCCGGCGTCCATCTCAGGGCCAAGCACCGCTTCGACGCGCCTGGGATAGTCCACGAGCGCGCAGGGGTCACCGAGGGCGGCTCGGGCCGCGGCCTCGCCGGCAAGGCGGCCCGAACGGAGCGCGAAGGAGATGCCTTCGCGCGTCCACGGGTCGAGCAGACCCGCCGCGTCGCCGGCAACCAGCACCCTGCCCCGGCGCAACGGCGAACCAACGGCCCGCACCCGCGTCAGATGCCCGGAGTCGTGCAGCGGTGTCACCGCGTCCAGACCGAGACCGCGCACCAGATCGGTGTAGTAGGAACGAAGCGCGCCGCCGTGTGCCCGCGAACCGATCACACCGACCGTGAGCGCTTCCCCCTTCGGGAACAGCCAGGCGTATGAACCGGGGACCGGGCCCCAGTCGAGCAGCACCCGGCCGGCCCAGCGCCGCGCGGTCGGGGCGCTCACCGGGAACTCACCCTCCAGCCCCACGTCCACCTGGTCGCACCGGACGCCCACATAACCACCGGTCCGCCCGGACGCGCCGTCAGCTCCGACAACGACTCGGGCACGCAGGCCGGGCCCGCCCCGCACCGACACCTCGACGCAACCAGCCTGCCGCCGCTGGAACTCCTCGGCCGCACGGACCTCGCCGCCGTCCGGTCCGTCCGGTCCTCCGTCCGGTCCGTCCAGTCCGGTGACTTCACGCAGGCCGGTGACGTGGACACCCGTCCGCAGGCTCGCCCCGGCGGCACAGGCCGAGTCCGCCAGCGCCCGGTCGAACTCCGAACGCATCACCATGGACAGCATCGGCCGGCCCGGCCGCCGCCTGGTCCGTGCCAGCCGGCCGTTGAGAGTGACCGTGAGCTGGTCAATGCTCGCACGGACCAGGTTCGACAGATCGACACCGGCATGATCGGCCGACAGGCCGACCAAACCGCCGCCACAGGTCTTGTACCGGGGAAGCTCAGCCCGCTCAAGCAGACAGACGGTGGCGCCGGCCCTGGCCGCCGCACGGGCGGCGCTGGCTCCCGCCGGACCGGCACCGATCACTATCACGTCGAACATCTCGCCTGGAGTACCCGACCGATCAGGAATATCGACTGGCATATTAACGTAGCGTGAGAGTCCGGCCCACGACGCCGGCGCGCATCCGGCGTTGCGACGGATCCAGCGGGGTCCGGTCGGCAACCGCATGTTCCAACCGGACCCGCAGCTCGCTGGCTGGTTCCTCACAACTGTCCGCATCAGCGCCCGGGGCAAGGTCCCATACCGGCACGACCAGACCGTCGGCCCGGAACGATCCGACAAAACGGGACCCGTCACCAACCGTGAGACAACCTGCCGTGGCCAGCCGCGCGAGAGCATCCAACAGGGGCTCCTCCGCATAGGCCTGAACCCACCGCAGGTGTGCCCGTTCCCCCGGACGGCACCAGTAAGCCGCGTCAACCGAGGCCAAGCGGGCGGTCGGGACGACAGCCGCGTTTGCCCGCTCGAGTGCGGCAACAACTTCCGGAGCAGGGCCGCTGCCGTCCTCGGACGCTGGGATCCACCAGGTGAACCCGGCGTGGACCGTAATGTCCAGCGGGGCCGGATCAAGGATGTCCAGCAGTGCCGGGCCGGGCTGGGTGTCATCCGCGCGGGCACCGCCCGCTGGCGCCCGCGGTGGGACGACCGGACCCGCGGGTTGCGCGGCGAGTGCCGCGAGCAGCGCCCGCGCGATGTCCGCGCCCGCGTCGTCGCTGGGCACGCCCGTCTGCATCGCCAGGAGAATCTCGCCGTTCTCCCGGACGATGGCGGGAACCGCCTGCGGCAGCATCGTGCCGAGCAGGATCGAGCGGTCGGCGTGTTCGGGATGGTCCGCGAGGTAACCGGCGGAGAGCTTGAGTGGAGCGGTCGCGCTGGGCACCAACTCACGCAGAGCCACCAGATCAGGCTCATCAGCCCGGCCGGCAAAAGGCCGCAGGACGGGCGCGGGCCGCCGCCGTACCCCGTGACATGCTTTGTAACGGCGCCCCGACCCACAGGGACACGGTGACCGCGGCCCGACAACGGGGAATTCTGCCTCACCGGCCCTGGAAACGCCCCGCGGTGTCCCGGGTACGGCCAGGTCAGCCTCGTTGGACACGCCAGGCCCGGACGAGCCGGATCCGGCGAAAGACGGCACGGGACGGCGGGCGGTCTGTCTGCGGGTGATCGGGTGCTCCTCGGCTTGACGGATCGGCTTCACAGATGCTGGCAGCGCCAGGCTAATACCTGCGGCCAGCGCGTCCCATCAACCCGTCCATGTCACCGTCCAGTTCGTACTGGATCTGCCACGCCGCGGCACGGGAGGGGACGCGGACCATCGCCCGCCCACCGGCAACGGGTCTGGCGGGCGGGCCGGAATCACCGGAACACGCATCATCGGCTCCTCGGTCACGGCGAGTCCAGGATCTCGTGCGGCCCCTGAAGCAGGCGAGCAGGCGAGAAAATCATGATCGAAAACCCTTCGGCCGCCAGGAAACCAGAGCCGGTTAGCCGTCACTCACCGGGGTAGGAGTTCGAACATGGAGATCAGATTTTCGCTGTCGCTCCCCCGGGACGAGATCTCCATTCCTGTTGTCCGCCGGATGTGCACGCAGTCGCTGAAGGTTCTCGGCGCGCACCAGGAGTGTGTGGACGATGTGGAACTCGCGCTCACCGAGGCATGCGCCAACGTGCTAAAACATGCCCAAGGGCTCGATTGGTACGAGGTCTCGGTCAACGTCGACAACCAGGTGGCCGCCATCGAAGTACTGGATAACGGCGGCGGCTTCGACGTCTTCCAGATAGACACTATGATTCTTGAGGCGTCCGCCAATGACGCGATCTGCGAAGACGGCCGTGGCATCTACGTCATGTACGCACTTATGGACAATGTCCAGTTCGATATTGTGGATGGCCCGCACCCCGGCATCCGGGTGCATCTGGAAAAACTACTGCAATGGGACGAGAGTTCGCCCGCCAGCCGGCTGGAACGCGCCCCCGCCCGCTGCGGCTCCTGAACGCACGGCCGCCCCTCGTCGCTACTGGAGACCCGGCGCCCGCAGCCTCGCGATCCACCCACCCGGACGCCGCTCCCTGATCGAATGACGACTTCCGAAACACGCCGTAAGCTGCCCGCATGAGCAGCGGCCAGCGCGGAACAGCCGGCGGAGCGTCACCGGTGACGCGAAGAATTGGTGTGGTGACCTTTCCGGGCTCCCTGGATGACCGGGACGCCGCGCACGCCATCCAGCTCGGCGGTGGCGAGGCTGTTGCGCTCTGGCATGGTGACACCGAGCTGAGCGGGGTGGACGCGGTGGTGCTGCCCGGCGGATTCTCCTATGGCGACTATCTTCGCGCCGGGGCGATTGCTCGTTTTTCCCCCATGGTCGGTGCGGTCGTGGACGCGGCCCGCGACGGGCTGCCCGTCCTCGGTATCTGCAACGGATTTCAGGTGCTGTGTGAGGCCGGGCTGCTGCCCGGGGCGCTCTCCCGCAACGTCGGCCTGCATTTCGTCTGCCGGGACCAGCGGCTGCGGATGGAAAACACGTCGACCGCGTGGACCTCGGAATACACGCCCGGCGCCGATGTGATCATCCCCGTAAAACACGGTGAGGGCCGCTATATCGTGCGCCCGGCAACACTCGCCCAGCTCGAGTATGACGGCCTGGTTGTTGCCCGCTACCTCGGCGGGAACCCGAACGGATCGGTCGCCGACATAGCCGGCGTCTGCAATGCCGGCGGCACGGTTGTCGGGCTGATGCCACATCCCGAGCATGCCGTCGAGCCGCTGACCGGCCCGGGATCGGACGGTCTGGCAATGTTCCGGCCGGTGCTTTCCGGCGTATTCACCGACTGATCGATGCCATAGCCGGCGATGCGGGCGGGCGGCAGCGCCGAGGAATACGGCGAAGGCGTCCTCCCTTCGTTCCGGCGCCCCAGCTCATCGTGCTCAGCCACCCGATTCCCTCACCACGCATGCGCGCTCAGCGACGGATCGCCAACCGGTACCTCTCTCGCTGCCGATTGTCATCAGCGAAGAAGTACTCCAGCAGGTCGTGCAGGTAGCCCGGGTCGGGCACACGTCTCGACGGCGGTATGTACTGTTTCACCCGAAAGGATCCACAGCCGAGGTTGTACATCGTGTACAGACCCAGTTTCAACCGGTCGAGTTCGGCGAGGATGTGGTCGGGCAGCGGATTTTCCTCATCCTCTTCAGAGGCCGTCTCGACGACCAGGCTCGGACAGTGCGCCCAGCGTCCATGAGCCGCGGCTTCGTAGAGTGACTCCAGCCGATTGGCGTCGACCGCCCGCTTGATTTCAAAAGACGAAATCGTGAGGACAACGTCGGGCAGCAGATACGAACTCCAGACCTCGACCGCCGCGACGTCCGGCCGGGACCACTGGCCGCTGGCCCGCGCCCGCCTACGCGCGGTAGCTGTCTCTCGGATGTGGCTGAACGTAAGTCCCGCTGTGTCGATCTCGCTCTGGTACCAGTCGACGAACGGCCGGTACAGTTCGGATTCCCGGCGTACCAGCTGGCCGGGGCCGGTGGCGGCGGATCCCGCGTCGTCGATGTGCGTTTCGAGCAGCTCATCGCCGGCTGGCTGGGACACATCGTCAGCGCGGGCGACCGTGCCCCCGCGGCCCCGCCCGATCCGGACGAGACCGGCGGTCTTCAGCTCGTCCAGAGCCAGTCGATAACGGTCGTTCGTGATCCTTACAGCGCTGCGCAACCGCAGGCCGCCAACGGGAGTGCCGTCAGGCGGCAGCTGGTCGAAAACAACGAGCGCGTCACGGGAAACGTTCGGCTGAGTCCGCTCGATCGGTGCCCGGCGGATCCGCCGCCCCTCCACAATCGCCATACCCGCGAGAACGAGCTCCGCCACCGCGTCATCGAACTGCGCGTCCGCCATACGGAGCCGCTTCCGCAACGTTCCGCAGTTCAACGGTGCCGGCCCGATTTCCGGATACAGTTCCGCCGCCGTTCTGGAAAGTGCCATCATCCCCTCGCCATCGTCCCCTCGCTGTCAGCTCCTCGCTGTCAGCCCGGCACAGTGCGAGCGCGTGTGAGATCGTCATTCCGGCTCGCCGCGCCCAGGCGCCCGCTGGCTGCGTTGTCGGCCACACCGATACAACTCATCCGGTATCGCTTCGGCCTTCCGCCTTGCCAGGGAGCGCCTGGACGCGGCTCACTGATCGAAAGCCCGATCTCACACACGCTCTGAGAACGCCCACGGGCGCCTGAGGACTGGACGCCTGGTTCACGCTGCCCTGTCACCAGGCGCTACTACTCCGCTATGACAGAAATATCTGATGCGGCACCACGGCGGAAGTCATTTCTGACATACTCACAACAGCCGCGACGATGTTTGAAACGCATTCGGCTGGAACGCTCACGAGATGGCGCGAGTTACGGCAGACAGCTGTCAGGGACCGCAGCCCCGAAGAGCGCGGGCAGCGTGGCCGAGTGGGCCCTCTGGAGGTCGTCGAGGCTGATAGCGAAGGCGTCCTGAACGTCGAGAGTGTCGCCGTCCACCACGCCGATGCGCCGGCATGGCAGCCCGCGGGCAGCGCACATGTCGGTGAACCGCAGCTCCTCCGATCGGGGGACGGCCACCACGGCTCGGCCAGCCGACTCGCTGAACAGCTCGGTGAACACGTCCGCGGCCCGGGGGAAGACGATGCGGGCACCACGCCCCCCGCGCAGGCACGACTCGACCAGAGCGGACGCCAGACCACCGTCGGACAGGTCGTGCGCCGCGGTCAGCATTCCGTCACGCGAACCCGCAACCAGGATCTCAGCCAGCAGCTTCTCCACGGCGAGATCGACCGCGGGCGGCTGCCCACCCAGGTGACGGTGCGACACCCACGCCCACTCGGACCCGCCGAACTCTGGATGGGTCTCCCCAAGCAGCAGCAGTGAGTCGCCCTCGTCGGTGAAACCGATCGCGACACGCCTGGCCACGTCGTCAAAAAGGCCGAGGACGCCGACCACCGGAGTGGGATTGATGGGCATCGAGCCGGTCTGGTTGTAGAAGGAGACGTTGCCGCCGGTCACCGGCAGGCCAAGGTGGCGGCAGGCCTCCGCGAGCCCCCGGGTCGCCTCGGCGAACTGCCACATGACCTCCGGGTCCTCGGGCGAACCGAAGTTCAGGCAGTTCGTGACCGCGATCGGCACGGCACCGGTGGCGGCCACGTTGCGGCATGCCTCAGCCAGGGCAAGCTGCGCGCCCGTGAACGGGTCGAGCCGGGCATACCGACCGTTACCATCTGTCGCCAGAGCGATACCAAGACCGGTCTCCTCCGAGAGCCTGACAACCCCGGCATCCTCGGGCTGCGCGAGCACGGTATTGGCCTGCACATAGCGGTCGTACTGATCGGTCACCCAGGTCTTTGAACACAGATTCGGTGAAGCAATCATAGCCAACAGAGTTGAGCGCAGGTCGTCTCCGCTGATCGGACGCGGCAGCACCGCCGGATCGTCGGCCCGCAGCGCGTCCAGATCCGCCGGCCTGCGGATCGGCCGGTTGTACACAGGCCCGTCGTCGGCAAGCGAACCGGGTGGCACGTCGACGACAACCTCGCCATGCCACCGGATGACAAGACGACCGCTGTCAGTAACACTTCCGATCCGAGTGGCAAGGACGCCCCAGCGTTCGGTGACCGTGAGCACCTCTGCCAGCGAGTCCGGAGCGACGATCGCGAGCATCCGCTCCTGGGACTCGCTCGCCAGGATCTCGTGCGGCGCCATCGACGCCTCCCGCAACGGGACGAGGTCGAGATCGACCGCCATGCCGCCGGGACCACCGGCGGCGAGCCCGGCCGCGGTTGTCTCGGTCAGCGCGCAGGTCAGCCCCGCGCCGCCGAGATCCTGGATAGCCACGACCAGCCCGCGGTCGAACAGCTCCAGACAGGACTCAATGAGGATTTTCTCGGTGAACGGGTCGCCGACCTGCACCGACGGCCGGCGGGCCGGTCCGCCGCCCTCGTCAAAGGTCGCCGAGGCCAGGACCGACACCCCCCCGATACCGTCCCGGCCGGTCTTCGCGCCGAGCAGGACGACCGCGTTGCCAACCCCGGCTGCCGCCGAAGTCTGTATCCGCCCGACCGGCATCACCCCCACGCACAAGGCGTTGACCAGCGGGTTCCCCAGATAGGACGGATCGAAGACGACCTCCCCGCCGATCGTCGGCAGGCCCAGGCAGTTGCCGTAGCCACCAATACCCGCGACCACCCCGGGCAGCACCCGCGCTGTGTCGGGCGCGTCCGCGTCGCCGAACCGCAGCGAGTCAAGGACGGCGACAGGCCGGGCGCCCATCGTCAGAATGTCGCGGACGATCCCACCGACGCCGGTGGCCGCGCCCTGGTACGGCTCCACGAAGCTCGGATGGTTATGTGATTCGATCTTGAAGGTGACGGCAAGGCCCTCACCAACAGCGACCACCCCGGCGTTCTCGCCCATACCGACGAGCATGCGGTCACCGGCGGGTATGTCACGGAAGCGCCGCAGGTGCACTTTGGACGATTTATACGAACAGTGCTCGCTCCACATCACCGCGTACATGGCAAGCTCGGCATCGGACGGCGGTCGACCCAGCGCGGAAACGATCCGGGTGTACTCCTCATCGGTGAGGCCAAGGGCCTGGCTCGTGGATACCGTGGTTGGTACGCCGGTCACGTCGTCCATCCTCCCGGAGGTTCCGGCCGCGACAACCCGATCTCGGCCACCCAGCCTCGGTGGTTCCACCGTGACAACAACGACAAAAATGACACGGACACCCAGGCTGTCATCAGGAGTGGCCGTAGGGCTCTGGACCGGCGCCGTCGCCGGTTACCGCACCAGCGCCATCGTCTTGCACCGAACCGGGCGAGTGTGCCGACACACCGATGAGTTCCAGGTCGGATGATTCCAGGTCGCCCGGATCATCGTCATACACAACCGCCTCGGGATGCGCCGAGGGAGCGACCAGCGCCTCCGAGTGCGCCCCACAGCCATGATCAAGGGCGGTCACCCGACCGTCATCCGGGGCCATCTCGTTGGCGCACACCCCGAACACGCGGCCGAGAATACCGGCCAGACGAACGTGAAAACCGCATGTCTGACAGGCCGCGGGAGCGACCCGCGCGATAGACGCCTCCGGGCCGGACTCGCCTGCGTACCAACGAGCAAGCGCATCGTCACGCCCCAGCACGGACAACAACCGCGGACGGCCGAGCCCGATCTCATACCAGGCGTCGGTGTCGACGAACTCCTCAACATCACCGAGACGCAGGGTGAGCCGCGGGTCGTCCACGGCGGTCGGCAGCAGATCCCCGACCCCGACATCGCCCGGTCGCAGCCGCTGCGACCACGGCACCCACTGCGGAGCGGTCAGGGCGCCGTCGCCGGGCAACAGCACAACATCATCCACAGTGACTTTCCGCATCCGCGACGCGCGGCTCACGACCACCGTCCACACCCAACCGGGATAGGCTCGGGCCGTACACGCAAAGCGATGCAGGACGAGACGCTCGCCCTCCGCCTCGACGCCGAGGTGCTCGCCAACACAGCTCGGATCATCAGCCTCGGTGACCGCGGCGGCGCGGGCTTCCTCCACAGCCGTGGCGCACGCGGCGTCCAGCGCGGGCGGTTTGGGCCCCTTGGCCGCCCGCGGGGCCTTCGGTGTTTTCGGTGTTTTCGGGTTTTCGAGGCGGGGGGCCGGGCCACTCGCCCCGCCAGCTCCGGGGGCTCCGGCTCAGCGGGCGCCGACACGCCCCGGCTCTTCCGTGGCAGCGACCCGGATGCCTGGGGATCAGCCCGGCTCCCATCCGCGGCAGATGGCTTCGAGGTCGGTGTTCCCGGGCTGGACGATCCCGGATCGGACGATGTCGACGCTACCGTTGGTGTCGCTATCGCTGAGCCACGCTGCACATCCTGAGCCTCCACGTACGTATTGTCGCCTACAGGTTCCGGAAGTGTGCCGCGTGGTCGCGGTGGTCCTCCTGGGGAGAGGGGACACTCTGGATGGTGAACGTGGGCAGTGCTGTCACCAGCGGGATTCGAAGGCTGCGTGCGTCCGGCCGCAGCGGCGGCGCCGAGCAGTCGGGGCTCGCGGCCCTCACCGAGCTTTCCGTCGTCAACGCGGCGGGGGACGCGCTGGTGACGGTGGCGCTGGCCGGCTCCCTCTTCTTCGCCGTGCCGACGGGCGAGGCCCGGTCGAAGGTCGCCATGTACCTACTGATCACCATGGTGCCGTTCACCCTGCTGGCGCCGGTGATCGGCCCAGTGCTGGACCGGTTCGCCCACGGCCGCCGCACCGCGCTGGCCGCGATCTGCCTGGCCCGCGGCATGCTGGCCTGGCAGCTCGCCGGTTCCCTCGAGCACGGGGTGGCCGTCTACCCCCTCGCGCTCGGCCTGCTCATGCTCTCCCGTGGGTTCGGGGTGGCCCGCAGCGCGGTGATCCCCCGCGTCATGCCCCCGGAGCTGACCCTCGTGAAAATCAACTCCCGGGTCTCCCTGGTGAACATCGCGGCTGGCTCGGCGGTAGCGCCGCTTGGCCTCACCATCGCCAAGATTCCCCATGTCGGTTACCCATGGGTGCTGCGGGTCTGTGCGATCGTCTACATGACCGGCGTCCTGCTGGCATTCAATCTGCCCAAACACGTCGACTCCGCCGCCGGTGAGAAACGCGCCTTTGTGCTGGGAGCAATCGTCAGCCACCGGAACATGGCCAGCCGCCTGCTGCGCGCCATGGGCGGCCTGCCGGTCGCGCTCCGCGCTTCTCTGGTGCTGCGCGGCCTGGTCGGATTCCTCACCTTCTACCTGGCGTTTCTGCTGCGGACGAGCGGTGGCACCAATCTCTGGCTCGGTGCGCTGGCGATCTGCGCGGGGGTGGGCAGCGGCCTGGGCGTGTTCATCGGCGGGCGGCTGGGCCGCCGGCGGCCCGAGGCACTGCTGATGCTGTCGCTGCTGATGGCATCAGGTGGTTGTCTCGGCGCCGCGATCAACTACACAAGGCTCACCTCGCTGCTGGCGGCCTTGCTGGCAAGCATGGCGGGTTCAATGGGAAAGCTCGGCCTCGACGCGATCATCCAACGTGACATCGCCGAGGACACCCGCAACTCCGCGTTCGCCCGCTCGGAAACCGCGATTGCGCTCGCGTGGGTCGCCGGCGCCGCGGTCGGCCTGATCGAGATGCCGGGGACGCTCGGCTTCGCGGCAGCCTCCGCGGTGGTCCTGCTCACAATGTTCGTGGAGACCCGGGCCCTGTACCGGGCACGGGCCGCGAGCCGCGCCCGTCGGGGACGCTCGGAAAATCCGGGGTGGGCCGGGCCAGCCGCGGGCGCAACCCTCGTGGCCGGGCACCCGGCGATCATCCAGGACACCGCGGTGCTACCAGACGCGGCGACGCTGCCGGACACCGCGGTCCGGTCCTAGGGTGTGCTTCGGGTGTGCTTCGGAAAGCCGTCCGTCCGGCTCGCCACGCCCCAGGCGGCCCCCTGATCGAACGACGGCTTCCAGAACACGCCGTAACGGATCCCGGTGATGCGCCCGAGCCCGGCCTACCCGCGAGCGACCGCGGGACAGGCTGCCCGGACCGCCGATGGAATAGCCCCATCAGCTGAGACCGACAACCCACTCGCCAGATCGCGATCCGAGCGGCATCCGACCCGTGCTGAACGATAACCTCCGACCGTGTCCGTATCTCGGCTACTTCCCCGCATCCGATGGCAACGCCTGATCGTGCTGCCTGTCCTCGGCGCGCTCGTCGGAGTGCTCACTGGCTGCGACCGGCCAACGCCGCTGGTGAGCATGCAGGCTGGTCGAAACTTCGTACAGGCGCACGCCGCCCAGTACGAGCGCGACGGCAGGGTGATCAAGGATGCCGGCTACCAGCTCCCGGTGCTGCACGCCGCTCCCGGGGAGACGATCAACATCGACGTTCCGAAGTCGGTTGCCAGCCATGGATATTTCCTGGCGTCCAACGACGCCCGGATTTCCAACACCATAACCGATCCGCACTACCGCCTGACCGTGCCGGAAGGACAGGGCGAGGCCTCCCTGACCATCTTCCAGGCGCCAAGCGGTAGCTCCAGCCAAGCGTCCGGAAGCTGGCCGTTCCGTCTTGTCATCCACCCATAGGTTCATGATCGACAACTTCATGGTCGAGACGCGCTCAGGACCCGTCCCCGCATCGGGGTCCGTATGAACCGAATCCTGCTGGTCACCGCGGTCAGCCCGGAGGCTGACGCGGTCTGCGCCGGAATGATGGGGATGTGGCAGCCGCGGGCCACGGTTGCCGGCGCCGCGTCGTCCCGCGGCGGCTCGGTGCCGTCATGGGACCGCCAGCTCCTGACCGCGGTACGGCTCGGCCCCTACCTGGGACGCCGGTCTGGTTCGGTGACCGTCCTGGCTGCCGGAGTGGCCGGTCCGGCCGCGGCGGCGGGTACCGCGACCGCGCTGGCGATCGCCCGTGCTTCGGGTGACCCGTTCGACCTGGTCATCTCCCTCGGTATCGCGGGCGGTTTCGCCGGCCGCGCCGATATCGGCGACCTGGTCGTCGCGGACGCGCTGGTCGCCGCGGATCTCGGTGCCGAGGCGGGCGCCGACGGCCCGCTGGACAAACCCGCATCGCAGCCGCCGCCCGCCGGATCAGCATCCAGCGCGAACAGCGGAGCCGACGGGTTCCTGAGCCTGGAGCAGCTCGGCCTCGGGCCGTCCAGGCTGATTCCCCGTGAGAGTGTCGTCGAGCGGCTCGTCACCCTGCTCGCGGTCACCGGACGGACAATCAGGACCGGACCCGTACTCAGCGTCTCCACGGTCACCGGGACCGAGCGGCGGGCCGCGGCGCTGGCGCTGCGGTTCGGCCCGGCCGCCGAGGCAATGGAAGGCTACGCGGTCGGTGTCGCCGCGGCGGCGTTCGACACACCTTTCGCCGAGGTCCGCGCGGTCAGCAACGCGGTCGGTCATCGTGACCGGTCGAATTGGGACGTGCCGGAGGCACTCGCCGGGCTCAGCGCGGCCGCCGCCAGTCTGGCCGCCGGCATCGACACGCTTGCCAGCGTCCTGCCCGCCGCTGACGGCAGTGCCTGCGGCGCCGGGCCGGCCAAACCGGCTCCCGGGGCCGGCACACGGTGACATCGCGGTCAGCACTGCCATCGCCGTTGTCCGTGGCAATCTCGCCGTGCCCAAACGACACGTTCGCCTTCCACGCTCTGGCGCACGGGCTCGTTGCGGGCGTACCGCCGGTCACCGTGACCTTCGCGGACATCGACGTGCTGAACTCCCGCGCCGTTGCCGGCCTCGACGACCTGGTGAAGGTCTCCTACGCGGCTCTGCCCTGGCTGCTGGGCTCCTACCAGCTGCTGTCCGCGGGCAGCGCCCTGGGACGCGGATGTGGACCACTCGTGGTCACCGCCGGCCGGGACGACCTGTCCGGCGCGCGTATCGCGATACCCGGGATGCGCACGACCGCCTATCTGTTGTTCCGCCTGTGGGCAGCGGGACGCGGCGTCGGCGGCATCGACGTCCTGCCCTTCGAAAAAATCATGCCAGCGGTGCGCGACGGGCGGTACGACGCCGGCCTGGTCATTCACGAATCGCGGTTCACCTACCCGTCCTACGGGCTCACCGCTGTGGCGGACCTGGGCGACTGGTGGGAGTCCGAAACCGGCCTGCCCATCCCGCTGGGAGCCGTCCTCGGCCGGCGTGCGCTGGACGGCAGCGCGCTCTCAGCCGCGGTGCGGGCAAGCGTCGCGGCGGCTTTCACCGACCCTCGGGCATCGCGGACCTATGTGCTGAACAACGCGCAGGAAATGGACACCGAGGTCGTGAACGCCCATATCGAACTGTATGTTAATAATTACACCCTGTCACTCGATGACGAAGGCTACACGGCGATCGAGACGCTGCTGGGACGAGCGGCCACCGCCGGGCTCGTCCCGCCGATGCCAGCTCTGCCACGCTGACCGCGGCGCCGGCCGATTCGACCAGCGCCGGACCGAAGATCCGCAACAGGCTCAAGCGCCGAGACGAGCGCTCAAGCCTCCAGCTCATCGGCGACCGCATGGACGACCTTGGCCACTGTCTGGGCTGTCCGGCGATCCGGATAGCGCCCCCGGCGCAATGAGTTCTGCACCTCGTCCAACAGCTTGATCATATCCTCGACCATGCTGTGAAGCTCGTCCGGGCTGCGCCGAGCCGCATGTGCCGCGGCTTTCGCCACCGACGGCGGAGCCGCGAGTACCCGCACCGACAGCGCCTGATCGCCCTTTCGGCCCGCGGCAACGCCGAACTCGACCCTGTCGCCGGGCTTGAGCTTCTCCACCCCTGGCGGTAGCGCGCCCTTATGGACGAACACATCACCGCCGTCATCACGGCTGAGAAAGCCGAAGCCCTTGTCGACGTCGAACCACTTGACTCTGCCGGTGGGCACGGGCGACCTCGTTCTGCGTGGCGAAGGGAGACTGTTCAGTCAGATGTCGAGGTCTCCAAGGCTATCCGGGGACACGGCCGTGAGCGGTCATCCGCGCCTATTCGTACCCGATCACGGCCAACCGGCGGGCAACGACGACCCGGCCACCGGCTTCTCGTGCCGGCGTGGGCAGCAGGAATCACCCGGCGATCCGTAGGCTGGCCGGTGTGGCTTACCAACAACCCCACCGGTCTGATCGGCCGACGGCGCCACGACCATCCGTGGCCGTATCGCGCACGCTCCCCGGGAACACGCGCGGACGAACGGTGGACATGCTCGTCCGGATCGGGACCAGCCTCTTCGCGGTCGGCCTCGTCGCCACCGCGATCATCATCATCCCTTTCTTCTTCGGTGTCACCGAGCGGCCCACCTGGTTGAACGTGCTGGCGGCGGGCGGATTGACGATCGGCCTCGGGGTCGCGCTCGTCGCGATCGTGGCCGCTGTGCTCTCCCCCGCGCCGGCCGACGAGACAGAACCACCCGACGAGACAGAACCACCCGAGGAGACAGAACCACCCGAGGAGACAACAGCGGCTGGCCCCGCCCCAGCGGGAACTTCCTGATGTCAAGGGCGGGGTAGCAGCTCATTCATCGAGCCGGACCGGAAACCGCGGGGATCGATCTCCACCCGCTCGAAACCCTCGATTACCGTCAGCAGCTCCGGCCGCGCCGCCAGCGCCCGCACATGGGTGGCGTCCACCTCGACCATCGCCACCTCGCCAAGATCACGAACCCGTAGATTGCGCACGCCCAAGCCGGCGGTGTCCAGCGCCGCCCGCAACGCCGCCTCCGCCAGCTCAACGCGGGCGAGACGCCCCGGTGACACGGTGACGCCGTAGGCGATCCGGCTTGCCAGGCACGCGGCGGCCGGTTTGTCCCAGGTCGGCAGCCCCCACAACCGGGATGCCGCACGGATCTGGGCCTTGCTCAGACCGACGTCCAACAACGGGGTGCGTGCTCCCCGCGCGGCCGCCGCGCCGATACCCGGCCGGAACCCGGCCACCGCGTCGTCAGCATTCGTGCCGGTCACCACATGCGCAAGCCCGAGGGAAGCCGCGAGTGGGCGCAACGTCTCGGTGAGCTCCGCCTTGCAGAAGTAACACCTGTCCGGCCCGTTGGCCCGGTAACCGTCGCGGCCCATCTCGTTGGTGGCCGGCGTGAGATGGCGGACCCCGAGATCCGCCGCGAAATCGGCCGCCGCCCGCAGCTCCGCCCGCGGCAGGGAGGCAGAGACCGCGGTGGCGGCTGCCACGCGGTCGGGACCGAGCGCCCGAACCGCGGCGGCGAGCAGAAACGCCGAGTCCGCACCGCCGGAGAAGGCAACCAGTACGGAGCCGAGCTCAGCGAACCTCGCGGCCAGGTCATCGAGGTGGCCGGCCAGGAGACGGCCGTCCGCTGTCGACACCTCCGACGACACGGATCTCCCTGCTACGGATGCCGACACAGGTCCGAGGGTAGTGACCCACCCACACCGGACGCATGCCCGGTCCGGGCTTCCGTGGTCCGGGCTGACGAGCGACGATAGGCTCGTGCGCCATGGCCAGGGTCGTAGTGGACGTGATGCTGAAGCCGGAGATCCTCGACCCGCAGGGGCAGGCGGTGCTCACCGCGTTGCCGCGGCTGGGTGTGACCGGCATCGTCTCGGTACGCCAGGGCAAGCGGTTCGAACTGGAGGTGGACGGCGCGGCGGATGCCGATGCCCTCGCCCGGATCGAGCGGCTCGCCTCGTCGGTACTGGCCAACCCCGTGATCGAAGACTACGTCGTCCGGGTTGAACCTGTGCCTGCGCAATCCCGCTAAGTGGTCGCCGCCGGAAGTTCGTCCAGGGTCTGCCGGCGGCGACCGCTTAGGTTGCTGTCCAGCCGTCAGGAGCAGGGGCAGGCGGCAGCCTGCTCATATTCCCGTCGTTCCCGTCCTGTTCTCCGAACAGATCAACGGGCTGGTGACGCTCAGCTGGCGCGCTATCCGGGGGGAGCCATCGGGTCAGCCGGTGAGACGAACGCGACCCGGCGTCCACACGAGTCGCATACAGCCACTCTGGCATCGGGTTCGTCGTCCGAGGGCACAAGGTGCGCCAACGGGACGATCCCCCCGCACCACGGGCAGGTGAGCCACGGCCCGTCCGCGCCGCATCCCGACGGCTCGACATCAAGTGATTCCACGCTCATCACGGTGCCACCGCGCGCTCAGCGTCGAGGGCTCCAAAGGCCTTCCGGTGACCACAGCCGCCGATTCGCGGGACGCAGGCCCCGAGCGCATGGGCACAATGCCGAAAAACCTCGGTAACAATGCCGAATCAGCTGGCCAGCAAAGAAGCAACGATAAAAAACAACCGGGCTGGCTGTCTTGTGCGCCGCCAACAACCGGCTGCGGAATCAGTGGCAGGGCCCGGGAGGCATGCTGTGATCTTTGTCGCGCCAGTGAGCACCCGTACCACCGGGCACCGGTGAGGAACCCGGCACGCCGAGGCCCCGGCTCACGACGGGGACAGCTGACAGGATGGGCGGATGGGCGCGGACGAGGTACCTTCAGTCACTATTGATCAGATTCCGGTCAACCTGTCGCCAACCGCCGAAATCCTGCTCCTGGACGTCCGAGAGACCGCGGAGTGGGACGCCGGACATATCTCCGGCGCGCTGCACATCCCCATGGGTGAGCTGCTCAAACGCCTCGACGAGGTGCCGCGTGAACGGGATGTGGTGGTTGTCTGCCGGTCGGGGCAACGCTCGGCCGTGGTCACGGCTCACCTGCACCGGGGCGGCTGGCGGGCCCGCAACCTCCACGGCGGGATGATCGCCTGGAATGCGGCGGGGCGCCCGATGGCGACCAACGCACCCGCACCGCATCCGCCAGCGGTGATCTGACCGGTGGTGTGGCCGGCCGCCGATGATGGTCGCCACGTCAAGGAGGCGGTCCTCGCTGTGGACAGGTCCGCCGTATCCGCGATGCGCGGACCCGCGGCGGTGGATACCGCGCGATCAGCGCACGCGTGACGAGAGAATAGGCGTCATGAACCACGACGGTCCCGCCGTTTCGGCTGCCGGCCCGCGGCCGTCCAGCGGCCGAAACCGAGATCTCCGCCGGACGCGAGAACCCCGCCCTCGCGGAGCCCCCGGCAGCGTGAGGGCGCTGCTCGCGCTCTGCCTCGGACTCGTCTTCGTCGCGTCCGCCTGCGGCTCGGCCGGCGACGCCTCAGCCGCAAACGCCGGAGCGGTCGGTGGCGCCGGCCAGGGCGGGCAGGCCGCCGCTGGAAGCGCCCTCGCGACGTTACGGTCGATGCCGGTCCACGCCGCGACGAACTCGCCGCCGTACCGACGGGACAAGTTTGGTGATCCCTGGCAGGACGTCGACGGCAATGGTTGTGACACCCGGAACGACATCCTGCGCCGGGACCTGACGCTGGTGACCGTCAGGCAGGGGGACCCGTGTATCGTCCTGACCGGCGAACTAAAAGATCCATATACCAGCCGGACCGTCCGTTTCAACAGGGCACGGGACGCCGCGGCTGTCCAGATCGACCATGTCATCGCGTTGGCGGACTCCTGGCGTACCGGGGCCGCCTCCTGGCCATCGGACAAACTGGTCGCCTTCGCGAACGATCCGGAGAACCTGCTCGCGGTCGACGGCCCGACGAACCAGGACAAAAGCGACGACGACGCCGCCCAGTGGCTGCCGCCGAACCAGGCGTACCGGTGCCAGTATGTGGCCCGTCAGATCGGCGTGAAAGCCCGCTACGGGCTTTGGCTGGAGCCAAGCGAACGGGACGCCATGGCCAAAACGCTGGCCAAGTGCCCAGGTCAACCAGTACTCGGCGGCAACCGCAGGAATTGACCGATCATTTGACAGAAGCGGTCACGAGCGTACCTGCGAGCGGCACACAGGCACAGCCCCATACTCGGGGTCAGCCAACAGGCATACACCGACGACGGAAAACTCAAACAACACCATGCCAGCACATCTGAGACGGGGCTGCGAGCGACCGGCAAGAAAGACGTAGATCAAGGAGTGGTGTCCAGGTGGATGGATCGCGAAACCGCGGAGGGAGGCACGCTGATGCTGGGTGGCGACCTTCCAGATCATCGACCACCATCGATCAGGTACGCCCCAACACCGACGCCCCAGGCACCAGGAGGTCAGGGAAGCGCCAGCGGAAGGACACCACCGGTGAAGCCGCTCGAAGAGCGGCAAGCACCAAGAACCAGAACGTGGGCGAGGGGGGAGTTGAACCCCCACGTCCGTTAGGACACACGGACCTGAACCGTGCGCGTCTGCCATTCCGCCACTCGCCCGAGTGCGACTATCACGCTATCACGCGCTCCAGGCCGCCCGAGCCGTGGGCCGGGCGGAGATGGAAGCATACGATCTCAGGGCTGGGAGAAGGCCTAGAGGAGGGGAGGTCGAGATGGGCGTGCTACAACGCTTCGAGCGCCGCCTGGGCGGCCTCGTCGAGGGGGCGTTCGCCAAGGTCTTCAAGGGCGGCGTCGAACCGGTCGAGATCGCCAGCGCGCTGGCCCGGGAGACCGACGACCGGCGTGCGGCCAGTTCCAACCGGGTACTCGTCCCCAACGAGTTCGCGGTCGAGCTCGCCGTCGGGGATTTCACCCGGCTCGCTCCCTACACCCAAGCGCTCTGCGACGAGCTGGCCGAGATGGTCCGCGAACACGCAGCCGAGCAGCACTACACGTTTGTCGGTCCCGTCGGCGTGCGCCTTGCCGAGGCCGATGATCTCGATGTCGGGGTGTTCCGCATCCGCAGCAGTGTCGCGGCGGCCGACCCCGGCGCCGTGACCGGTCGACGCGGGCCGGCACGCCCGCGATCGAACGCCCCGGGAGCACCACGCCTGCTGATCTCCGTCAAGCCCGGCCCGACCGGGAGGGCAGGTGGAGACGAGCGCGAATATCCATTGGACAGCGAGACCACGGTCATAGGTCGCAGCGTAGAATGTGATATACGTCTCAATGACACAGGTGTTTCTCGCCGGCACGGCGAGGTCAGGCGGATGCAGGATGGCCAGTTCGTCTACATCGACCACGGCTCCACCAACGGCAGCATCGTCAATGGCCGAGCCGCCAGCCAGGTACGGCTTGTCGACGGCGACCAGATCGAGCTGGGCGCGACGATCCTCGCCTTCCGCCGGGAGGACCCGCGAGACGCTGGCGCGAACCGGGCCGCGCGGCGTGCTCCAGCCGGCCCCGCGGGAGCGGCTGGAGCACCGGTCCCATACCCCGCCGCCACCATGCCGCCAGCCACCGCGCCAGCCGACACACGCGGCCGGCCGCCGGACCCCTACCGCGGCGCTCCTGGTGGATACCCGCCCCCACCGGCCGACCCCTATCGTGGGGGCCCATACCATGACGAGCCGAGGCGGGAAGACCCCTACCGGGGCAGCCCATACTATGACGAGCCGAGGCGGGAAGACCCCCGCCGGGGCGGTCAGTCAACCGGCTACCCACCACCGACGGATGCTTACCGGGGCGGTAGGCGGCCCGAAACCGGCCAGCCCACGGGGGGACGGCAGACTGCCCCGTATGAGGATCCGTATGGTGATCATCCTCGCTACAACGACCCTTACGCCGGGAGGGAGGGTCAGTACCGCGGTGGCGCAGACCCTCGTGACCAGCGTGCCGTCCGCATGCCCGGTCCGCCTCCGGAGCCGCGGGACGGGTATGGCCCAACCGTGGCTGGCTATGGAGCACCCGTTGATCATCGTCCGCCAAATGATCGTGGCTTTCCCTCGAGTCACGGCGACCCTCGGCGCGGCGTCCGGCCGGCTGGTCCCGACGACGGCGTCGATATGCATGAGCAGGAGACCTACCGTCCAGATCAGCCACACCCCGACGCACGCCGGAACCCACCGGAACGTGGGCGTCCGGCCGGCCCGGCCGCGCCGCCTGAGCCCGATCGCGGCTGGTAGGCCGTTGTGAACGGGTCCGGACCGAGCAGCCTGGTACTGCTTGTCGTTAAAATCAGTTTTCTGGCGCTATTGTGGGCATTTGTCCTGGCTGCCGTCCGTGCGGTCCGGCTGGACGTGTTCGGGCCGACCAAACGCCACCAGCAGCACCTCCAGGCGGCAGCACGCGCGCCCCGCCCGACACCGGCACCGACACCGGCACGCCAAGCCCCACCAGCACCATCGCAGAACAAGCCTCCCAGCCGACGTTCGCGAGCACCGAGCAAGCTTGTCGTTACGAAGGGTCAACTTGCAGGGACAACGCTTCCACTCGGGCCCATGCCTGTCACCATCGGACGGGCACAGGACTCGACTCTGGTTCTGGAGGACGACTTCGCATCCGCGAGACATGCAAGACTCGTCCCCCACGACGGCCAGTGGTTCGTCGAAGATCTGGGCTCAACCAATGGCACATACCTCGACCGCACGAAGGTGACCAGTCCCATGCCGGTACCTCTCGGCGCGCCGGTCAGGATCGGGAAGACCGTCCTGGAGCTCCACCGGTGAGCCTTAGGCTTCACTACGCCGTTCGCTCGGACGTCGGCCATGTCCGAGAAGGCAACGAGGATTCCGCCTATGCGGGCGCACGCCTGGTAGCCGTCGCGGACGGCATGGGCGGGCACGCGGCCGGCGAAGTGGCCTCCTCTACCGTGATCTCCCAGCTGGCCGGGCTGGATGAGGATGCCAGCGCCAGCGACATTCTGGATGCGCTGGCGGACTCGGTGGACCAGGCCAATGCCGCGCTGCGCGCGATGTCCAGCGAGGACGGATCGCTGGAAGGCATGGGTACCACGGTCACCGCGTTGCTGCTGTCAGGCAGCAGCCTCGGCGTGCTGCATGTCGGCGACTCACGCGCCTATCTGCTCCGCGATGGTGCCCTCAGCCAGGTAACCCATGACCACACGCTGGTCCAGGATCTGGTCGACCAGGGACGGATCACGGCCGAGCAGGCCGACACCCATCCACAGCGGTCCTTACTCATGCGCGCCCTCGACGGGCGCGACGTCGATCCGGATCTGTTCATCCAGAACGCGGTCATCGACGACCGCTACCTGCTCTGCACGGACGGCCTGTCCGGGGTCGTGACCGAAGTGACCATCCACGAGGCGCTGCAGCTGACCAGCCCCCAGGAAGTCGTCGACCGGCTGGTCGAACTCGCGCTCAAGGGCGGTGGCCCCGACAACATCACGGTCGTCGTCGCCGACGTGGTGGAAGACGGTCACGAGGACGACTACCGCCCGCTGATCGCCGGTGCCGCCGCGGAGAAACGGATCGTGCCGGGAGCCGCGGCGGCCCGTACCGGCCCGAACCCGCAGTTCCCCGACCAGGACTCACCGGCCGCCAAGGGAGCCCGGATCGGCCGGCACGGCACCCATCGCCGCGACCCGGAGCCGGACGACGTGCCCGATGACGTCTCAGCCCGGCGGTACCTCCCTCGGCCGCTGCTCGCTGGTCTGTGCGCCGTCGTGCTCCTCGGTGCCGCCGCGCTGGGTGCCTGGTTCTACATCCACAGGCAGTACTACGTCGGTGTGGACAACCAGCAGGTAGCAATCTTCGAAGGTGTCGATGGAAACTTCATCGGGATCTCCCTGCACACGTTCAAGGAGCCCGCACAGCCGGCCATAGCGCTGACCGAGCTCAAGCCGATTGCCCGCGACACGGTGAAGCGCGGCTACCAGGTGGGCAGTCTCGGTGAGGCCCGCGACTTCATCAAGACCCTCCGGGAGCAGATGATGTCGGCCATCGCGGACCCCGCCCCGAACAGCACGGCACCGGCCGTGACGGCCAGCGCGGCACCGACGCCCACCGCGGGTGCGGGCTCCACCGGGGGGGCGGAGCCCGTCGGGAGCCCCCAGACAGGCTCCGGTAGCGTTTCAGCCCAACTGCTCTGTGGCACCACGTCCTTGGCCAGCTGCGCCTCGTCGCTCGCCACACCAGGATGACGCCCGCAGGATGACAGCTCTCCCCCCGCTCCGCGGCAAAGCGGTCGACCTCACCGGAACCTTCGCACGGTACCCGGTCCCGGTCGGAGCGCAGTTGCCACCGTACCGTCGGCGGGAGCTGTGGCTGTTGCTGTTCGCGGGCCTGCTCGCGACCGCCGCGCTGGCAGCCGTGGTGCTGGCGATCGACGGGAGCCTCACCCTGTCGGTGTTCACCTATGGCCTCGGTTTCAGCGCGCTGTGGGGACTCGCCCATCTCGCGGTACGGCGGTTCGCACCGGCCGCCGACCCCATCCTGCTGCCATTGGTGGCGGCCCTCAACGGCCTCGGCCTGGTCATGATCTATCGATTGGACCTGGCCAAGGCCGCCGCCGCCGTCCGGGCGGGTAAACACATCCCGCCTGGGACCGCCCAGCTCCAGCTGGTGTGGACGCTGCTCGCCCTCATCGTTTTCGTCCTCGTTCTGGCCATCGTCCGGGACCACCAGACGCTGTCGCGGTACGCGTACACCGCCGGCCTCGCCGGGCTGGTCTTTCTGCTGCTGCCCGCCATGCCGCTGGTCGGCGCGACCATCAACGGCGCCCGGCTGTGGCTGCGGATCGGCCCGTTCACCTTCCAGCCCAGCGAAATATCGAAGATCATGTTGATGATCTTCTTTGCCGGCTACCTGGTGAACAAACGCGACGTCCTCTCCGTGGTCTCCCGGTCCTTCCTCGGGATGCACTTCCCGCGCGCCCGCGATCTCGGACCGGTCCTCGTGGCATGGCTGGCGAGCCTTGGCGTCTTGGTCGTCGAGAAGGATCTCGGGTCATCCCTGCTGTTCTTCGGGATGTTCCTCGTCATCCTCTATGTCGCGACCGAGCGGGCGTCCTGGGTCGTCATCGGCCTCGCCCTGTTCATGCTCGGGGCGGTACTGTCCTACAAGCTGTTCGGGCATGTCCAGGTCCGGGTGGACGGCTGGTTGCACGCCTTCGACGGGGACAACCCCACCAACAAATCGTTCCAGCTGGTACAAGGCCTGTTCGGGTTCGCGGCTGGCGGGATCACCGGCACCGGGCTCGGGCAGGGCAGCCCTCAGCGGGTCCCCTTCGCCAACACCGACTTCATCGTCGCGAGCATCGGCGAGGAACTCGGCCTTGCCGGGATCATGGCGATCCTCGTCATCTACGGGCTGATCGTGACACGTGGCCTGCGAGCCGCCGTGGGCGCCCGTGACCCGTTCGGCAAGATGCTGGCGACCGGCCTGTCCGCGTCATTGGCCCTACAGGTCTTCGTGCAGGTCGGAGGCGTCATGCGGCTTATCCCGCTGACTGGTCTGACCCTGCCGTTCATCTCCTACGGAGGATCATCGATCGTTTCCAACGCCGCCATCATCGCGTTGTTGCTGCGGATCAGTGACTCCTACCGGCGCCCCGCGTCGGCCACGCCAGCCGCGCCGCTGTTCGACCCGACCGCGGTGGCCGACAGCCCCACGCAGGTGGTAAAAACAACATGAACCCACCCATTCGCAAAGTCGCCATCGCGTGTCTGCTGCTGTTCAGCGCACTGCTGATCAACGCCAACTGGCTACAGGCCAAGAACGCGGACACGCTGCGGCACAAGCCTGGCAACGCCCGCCAGATCACCGAACGGCTCGAGCGGGAGCGGGGTTCCATTGCCGTCGCGGGCGGCCAGGCAGTCGCGAGCTCGGTCCCGGTGGACGACGAGTACAAGTTCCAACGGCAGTACCCGGCCCCGACGCTCTACTCCAACATCATCGGGTACTACGGGCTGTACACCTCCGCGGGCCTGGAACGCTCCCAGAACGACTTCCTGTCCGGTGAGGACCAGCGGCTGTTCGTCTCCAAGGTCTCCGACCTGGTCACCGGCCGCGAACAGCGGGGTGGGAGCATTGTTACCACGTTGGTGCCGCAGATCCAGCAGGTGGCAACCACAGCGCTCGGCAACCGCAAGGGGGCGGTGGTGGCGCTCGACCCGAAGACCGGCGAAATCCTTGCCATGGTGACGAACCCGACCTATGACCCGACCCCGCTGGCCAGTCACAATGAGACGACGGCCAGTAAGGCCGCTCAGGCGCTCAACACCGACCCCGACAAGCCCCTGCTCAACCGCGCGACTCAGGAGACCTACCCGCCGGGCTCGACGTTCAAGGTGATCGCCGCCGCGGCGGCGCTGGCCGCCGGCCACCACCTGGAGGAACGCATCGCGGCCCCCGACCAGCTCCAGCTGCCGCAGAGCAAAACCGTACTGCCGAACTTCGCTGGCGAACGCTGCGGTGACGGCCAGACCGACACCCTCATCCACGCCCTGACGATCTCCTGCAACACCGCGTTCGCCAAACTCGGCATCGACCTCGGCCACGACGCCCTGCGAGCACAGGCCGAGGCCTTCGGCTTCAATGCGACCGTGCCGGACTTTCCCCTGGCACAGGTGGCGAGCGTCTATCCGACCGCATCGCTCGACGGTGCGCAGACCGCGCAGTCGGCCATCGGGCAGTTCGACGACAAGGTCACACCGCTGCAGATGGCCCAGGTGGCCGCGGCGATCGGTAACAACGGGGTCATGATGCGGCCCTACCTGGTGGCCGAGCTGCTTGGCCCTGACCTGAAAGCGATCAGCCGGACCGAACCCGAGGTCTACAAACGACCGGTCAGCGCGGAGGTTGCCGCGAACCTGAACACCATGATGCAAAGCGTCGTCACCAGCGGCACCGGCACCAAGGCACAGATCCCCGGAGTCGCCGTCGCCGGCAAGACCGGCACCGCCGAGCACGGCGACAACGAGCCCCCGCACGCGTGGTTCATCGGCTTCGCCCCGGCGGTCAACCCGACCGTCGCCATCGCGGTGATCGTCGAAAACGGCGGCGGCGAACTCAGCACCGGCGGCGCGGTGGCCGCTCCCGTGGCCCAGCAGGTCATGAAAGCCGCATTGGGCATCCGCCGGTGACAGCCCCGACGCCGCCGGGCTTCGGCGAACCGCGCCCCGATGCGGCGGTCCCGGCCAGCCAGTCGGTGGCGGCACCGCCGGCCGCGCCAGCGGTCGCGCACCCCTTCGGCGGCTCGGCGAAGGGCACCCTCCTCGATGGCCGTTACCTGCTGGAAGGACGCATCGCCACCGGCGGTATGGGTGAGGTGTGGCGGGGCCTCGACCAGACCCTCGGCCGTCCCGTCGCCGTGAAACTGCTGCGCCCCGAGTACGCCAGCGACGAGTCGTTCCTCGTCCGTTTCCGCGGCGAGGCACGCCACGCCGCCCGGGTGTCGCACCCGGGTGTGGCTTCCGTCTACGACTACGGCGAGGTCATCGTCCAAGGTGACCATCCGACCGCGTACCTGGTGATGGAGCTGGTCGAGGGCGAACCGCTGTCCGCGCTGCTGCACCGGGAGAAACGGCTGTCCCCGGAGAAGACCCTCGATGTCCTCGGGCAGGCCGCGGACGCCCTGCAGGCGGCACACGCCCTGGGAGTGGTCCACCGTGACGTCAAACCCGGCAACCTGCTGCTGCGTACCGACGGTGCGATCAAGGTCACCGACTTCGGGATCGCCCGCGCGGTCGACGCGGCACCGCTGACCGCGACCGGCATCATGATGGGCACCGCGTACTACGTCTCCCCAGAACAGGCGTCAGGGCGGCCGGTGACACCGGCGAGTGACGTGTACTCCCTGGGCGTGGTCGCCTACGAGTGCCTCGCGGGCCGACGTCCCTTCGACGACCGCAATCCGATCGTCGTCGTGATGGCCCACCAGCAGGACGAGCCCCCGCCGCTGCCGCCTGATGTACCCGAACCGGTCCGTGGGCTCGTTCAGGCCGCGATGGCGAAGGACCCGGCCCGCAGACCGGCGTCCGCTGGCGCGTTCGGACGCACCGCCGCCACCATCCGCCGGAATTTGTGGAGCGCCGACGCGACCCGCCGAGGCGTCGGCCCGGGGCCGATATCCCGGGCGGACTCGGACACCACCGCCAGGCGCCCGGGCCCGACCGGTGCCCATGGCGGATCGGACGCCACGACAAGGGCGCCCACCCGGGAGCGGCCACCGTCGTGGACCCGCCAGCCGTCCTGGACCACCAGCTCCCCCGCGGAGATCCGTCCCCGCTGGGACCCGCGGGCCGGCGGGGATGTGGCGTTCCCGAACGGCCAGGAGCCACCGGCCTACGGCTCCGGTCACGCGCCGGGGGGCTCCGCGGCATCTCAGCAGGCTCCCGACAGCGGCGTGGGCCCCACGGGCGGGACAGCCGCCGCGCTCTGGGATGCCCAGACCCACCGTGCCTCCTCCGCCACCAGCCAGCCCGAGGCCCGGCTGCCAGACATCCATGCCTGGCAGCCCTCGCCGCCGAGCCGCACCGCCGGCTCGGCGTTCGATGGGCGGGCAGCCAGACGGCGGGCCGGCGGTGACCGGGGCGGCTCCGCGGCTGCGGGGCGACAAAAAATGTCACTACCCATCCTGATCATCCTACTGATCGTCACTGTCGCCGTCGTCGCGTTGATCACCCGGACGATCGCCGGAAGTAGCGGATCATCCACGAGCGCACCGCCACTGACCTGGGCGGTGCACGTGCCGGGGAGTGGAGGTGGCATCGTCACCGGTGACAACGTGACCGGGAACGGCCGGGTGACAGGGGACCGGATTACCGCGGCGACCACGATCGCTGGGCGTTCACGGCAGGTCCGCGGCTATCAGCCCGGAAAACGGAAGGGCGAGTACGGGTGGCAGGCGTGACTGAGGTGTTCGGGACCGAACCTCGCCTGGTGGGTCAGCGCTACGAGCTGGGTGAGATCCTCGGTTACGGTGGTATGGCCGAGGTTTACCGTGGTCGCGATGTGCGGCTCGGACGCGAGGTCGCGGTCAAGACGCTGCGCGCTGATCTCGCGCGTGATGAGACCTTCCTGGCCAGGTTCCGGCGCGAAGCGCAGTCGTCCGCGGCGCTCAACCATCCGGCCATCGTGTCCGTCTACGACACCGGCGAAGATCTGATCAACGGCATGACCATCCCGTATATCGTGATGGAGTACGTGGAGGGCCGCACCCTGCGTGACGTGCTCCAGCGCGAAGGCCGCTTCACCGAGCGCCGGGCCATGGAAATCACCTCCGACGTGTGCGCCGCGCTCGACTACAGCCACCGGATGGGGATCATCCACCGGGACATCAAGCCCGCGAACGTGATGCTCTGCCTGGACGGCTCGGTCAAGGTGATGGACTTCGGCATCGCTCGGGCGACCACCGCCACCACATCGCACATGACGCAGACCGCCGCGGTGATCGGCACCGCCCAGTACCTGTCACCGGAACAGGCGCGCGGGGTGCGGGTGGACGCCCGCAGCGACGTCTACTCGACCGGAGTGCTGCTCTACGAACTACTGACCGGGCTTCCGCCGTTCCGCGGCGACTCCCCGGTCGCTGTCGCCTATCAGCACGTACGGGAGAATCCGCAGCCACCGTCCACGCATGACCGCGACATCACGCCCGAAGCCGACGCGATCGTGTTCAAGGCGATGGAAAAGGATCCCGACCGCCGCTACGGCACGGCCGGAGAAATGCGTGACGACCTGGAACGCGCTCTTACCGGCCGGCGGATATACGCGCCACCGCTCATGGGTGACCAGCTTGCCACCCGGCTGAACCCACCCGGGCCGTCAACGGGGACGCAGGTGATCTCGCGTGATCACGATGCCTACTACGGGGACGCTTACGGTGATCCCTACGGCCAGACCAGCGGTTACAACCGAGCCGGCTCCGATTACCTCGATCGGACGGGCGACGATGGCACCGGTCCGCTCGACGGCGGCCCGATCGGCGCCGGAACCCCGCCGGAGCCCGAGCGGCGTTCGGCGGCCTGGAAGTACATCCTGGCCGGGCTGTCGGTCGTGGTGGTGTTCGTTGTCGTCACGTTGATGGCGACCAGGTTCCTCGGGGGCGGCTCGTCCACCGGCAGCAGCACAAACACCGCGAGTATCCCGGCAAACATCGTCGGACAGTCCAAGACGGTGGCCACGAACAACCTCCAGAACGCCGGCTTCACCAACATCCGCTCGAACACCGTCCAGAGCGACGCCCCCAAGGACCAGGTCACCGCGGTTGACCCGCCATCAGGTACCAAAGCGGCCAAGACCGCTGTGGTCACCCTCAGCGTGTCGGCCGGAGCCGGACAGCTTGTCGTCCCGCCGGTGGTGGGTCTCACCCAGAACGATGCGATCACCCAGTTGAAGGCGGCCGGGCTCACGCCCAAGGTCGCCACGTTCACCGACGCGACCACGCAGAAGCCGGGCACCGTCCAGTCCGCCGACCCGGATGTCGGAACATCGGTGGCCTCTGGCGACACGGTCACCATCTACGTGGTCAGCCAGCAGATCACCGTCCCCGATGTGACGAACCAGCCTCTCGACGCGGCAAAGGCCACCTTGGAGGGGTACGGCTTCAAGGTGAGCCAGCAGTCCACCGCGAGCAGTCAGCCGACCGGCACCGTAGTCGCCCAGACACCGTCCAGGAACAGTTCCGTCAGCCGCGGCTCGACCGTGACGCTGTATGTGTCGCAGCAGACCGACACCACGATCCCAACCCAGACGGCCACCCCGACGCCGACCAAGACGGCCTCGCCCTCCCCGAGCCCGACGCCATCACAATCACCGACCAGCGCATCCCCAACGAACTCACACACGCCACGATTCGGCAACGGATTCCCGCAGCAGTAGCCCCGGGCCGGACGTTCAGTCAGGCAAAGGCGCTCTGTCGCAGGGTTTCGACCTCGGCCGACAGCTGGGGCGCTACCGACAGCGCTGTGTCGTCACCACAGACCGACAGCCAGCGGGCCAGCAGCAGGTGACCGCCCTGCGTCAGCACGGACTCGGGGTGGAACTGGACTCCTTCCAGCGGCAGAGACCGATGGCGCATTGCCATGACAACACCGCTCTCGGTGCGCGCAGTCACCTTGATCTCGTCCGGCAGTGTCGCGGCATCCACCGCGAGCGAGTGATACCGCGTGGCGATGAACGGCGACGGCAGGTCCGCCAGCACGCCCGCGCTGGTGTGATGGACCACCGAGGTCTTTCCATGCAGCAGCTCGGGCGCCCGGCCGACCGTCGCCCCGAACGCCACCCCGAGCGCCTGATGGCCAAGGCACACCCCAAGCATGGGCACTGCGGCCACGGCGCACGCGCGCACCATCGGGACGCTCACCCCGGCCGCCTCCGGCGTGCCCGGCCCGGGTGAGAGCAGCACCCCGGCAACACCGTACGCGACAAGATCGCCAACGTCGACCTCGTCGTTACGGCGAACGATGCTGTCCACGCCGAGTTGCCCCAGGTACTGCACCAGGTTGAACACGAATGAGTCGTAGTTGTCGATCACCAGGATCCGCATTGACCTCTCCTCTGCCTGGCACCGGCCGGATGCCCCAGTGGAACGCAACGGCGTCGGCCGACCTGCTGTCAGCTCGGCCGACCTCACCTGATCTCAGCAGAACTGACATCATCTGGCCAGAGCGATGACCTGCCGTTACAAGCACAGAGGGACACCGCCGGTTGTGCCCAGCACCAGAAAGAGCTCACGCGGGAAACGGCCCACGCCCCGGCACAGACGGACACGAACCGGCTCGGACGCCCGGCCGGAGGCAGGGCCCGGTCAGCCCTCGGCGGCGTCCCGCCCAGATCCGCCCTGCCCCTCCCCAGCCCCGGCTTTTTCCTCATCCCGCAGCGCCCGGCGCAGGACCTTGCCGACTCCGACCTTCGGCAACGGCTTCGTCCGGAATTCGATGATTTTTGGGACTTTGTACGCAGACAGCTGCTTAGCCGCATACGCCCGCACCTCGTCGACGGTCAGGGAGGCGCCAGGCCGCAGCACCAGGAAGGCCTTGACCGTCTCACCGCGGTAAGCGTCCGGGACACCGATCACGGCGACCTCGGCGACCTCGGGGAGCCCCAACAGAACCTCCTCGATCTCAGTCGGGTAGATGTTGAAGCCACCCGCAATAATGATCTCCTTTTTCCGATCAACGATCTCGAACCAGCCGCCGGAATCCATCCGCGCGATGTCACCGGTGAGGATCCAGCCGTCCGCGGTCAGCGTGGCCTTGGTGGCCGCCGGGTTCTCCCAATAGCCGGCGAACACCTGCGGGCCCCGCACCATCAATTCACCGGATTCACCCACCGGCATCTCCTTGGTGCAGTCCTCACTGTCAACAATCTTCGCTTCGGTGGACGGGACGGGCAGGCCGATCCATCCTGGGCGGGTCGCGCCTCCCAACGGGCAGGCGTGGGTCAACGGTGCGGTCTCGGTCATGCCGTATCCCTCGACGAGCGGCATACCGGTCGCCGATTCCCAACGCTGTTGCAGATCGGCGGAAAGTTTCATCGCGCCGGACAGGCAGCCCCGGAGCGAGGTGAGGTCGGCGTTCCTCGCCCGCGGGCTGTCCAACAGCGCCTGATAAATGGGTGGGACCCCCGGGAAAAGCGTCGGACGATGTTTGGCAATGGCGTCAAATACCATGGTCACATCAAACTTTGGCAACAGCACGACATGCGCCCCGAGCACCATTCCCTGAATCATGCACAGCGTCATCCCGTAGGCATGGAACATCGGCAGCACCGCAATGAGCACCTCGTGCCCCGGACGGGCTCCGACGATCCACGCCCGGCCCTGTTCACCGTTCGCGACAAGATTACGATGGGTCAGCATCGCGCCTTTGGCCGTACCGGTCGTTCCAGTGGTGTACAGCAGGACGGCGACATCGGACGCCGCGGCCTGGACCGATGTGCTCACCGGCGTGGCCCGGCCGGTCCTCAGCACGTCGAGGAAGGCGTGCGCACGGGCATCCGCGGGCAGCTCCGTCACAACTTCGGCGCGTTTTCTGCGCGCCTTGGCGATCGGCAGCCGGAGCAACAGCTGGTCCTTTTTGGGCAGAAAATCCGGAATCGAGGTGGCAATGACCTCCCGAACTTTCGTCCGGCCAGATCGGCGAGCCGCCGCCACCGCCGGGTAAGTACGGTCGAGACAGATCACGTACTCCGCTCCGCAGTCGGCGAGCTGATGGGTCAGCTCGGTCTCGGTGTAGAGGGGATTCGCCTCGGCCACAATCGCGCCGAGCCGCAGCACCGCCTGAAAAGCGATTACATGTTGCGGGCAGTTCGGCAGGACCAACGCGACGCGATCGCCAACCCGGACGCCCAGCTTCGCAAGACCCTCGGCAAATGCGCCGACCTGCTGGGAGAGCGCGCCATAGGTCAGCGTGGTACCAAAGAAAGAAATCGCTGGACTTTTCGGAAATCTGGCCACAATGTTCTCGAACAACTGGCTCAGCGTGATATCAGGGATCTCAACGTCCTTGGGGACACCATCGACGTAGGATGATTGCCACGGCTTGTCAGCATAGGTAGTGGCTTTGGTCACGGTACTCTCCCGCTCGGTCGTCGATCCACCTGGCATCGCGGGTACGCTCCTAGGCTCCCCAGGGCCTCCCAGTACACGAAAAATCATCATCGCGTACTCTCCGGCCACTCGTCAGTTTGCGGTTGGGCATCATTCTGGCAAGAAAACGAACAAGAAACATCCCCGGCGGGCCGGTATAATGCGCCGACCACACGGGCGGGACCCTGGGCCCTCCTCGCTATGGGAGCTACGGAGGCCGCGCGCCGCAACCGCAACCAACCGGGCCGAACCAAGCAGCCAGCCCCGGCGGATCTGGGTGGACACGTTCGGAATGGCACGTTCGGCGAGGCCTGGCGACGGGCCTGTCTACCCTGTGGGACAGCTGGTCCGCGGTATCCCCGGCCAATGCCCGCGGCGGGGGGGATGGCGGCCAGCCCACGAAGCTCGTCACGGTCCTCAAGGAGCCCCGAAGTGCCCGTTTCCCGACGTCGCAAGAAGAAGTCGACTACCTCGCCACCCCAGGCCCCCCAGGTCCGCAAGCGCAAGCCACCGTCTCCGCCGTGGGTAGGCGCAACGATCATAGCACTCTTTGCGATCGGGATCATCTGGCTGCTGATTTACTACTTTTCCAACGGTGGCGTCCCGGGAATGGACAGCCTGGGCGCCTGGAACATCCTGATTGGGTTCGGTTTTGTCGTAATTGGCCTTGGCGTGGCAACGCAGTGGAGGTAATGCGCACCGTTAGTTCTTCCAGGGAGTTCCACGGCTGTCATTCGTCCCCAACGGTTGTCCACAATGTGGATATCCCATGGCGGGAACCCGCTCCCCGCGTGGGCACCCCTCAATTATCACGATGGGTATCCGCGGGGCAACCGTAAAGAGTATGCGACGTATGACGACCACTCGACCGCCGGCTGGATGATCATCTCCTCTATGTGGCCGCCGGGCAACGGAGCCGTGCTCACGCCGAGCAGGCCGAACGGGATCCTGCGCCCGGCCCGGACGGACGGCCGGTGAGCGCGATGTACCGTGCTAGGTGACATGCGGGATGACGAACTCGGTGCCCACGGAGTCGACGCCAGGGCCGCCGACGCACGCGCTTGGTCGCCGTCGTGGCGGCGGGTGATCCTCTATGCGGCGGCCGGGATGATCGTGCTCGCGATCGCGGCCACCGGCTCGCTCGCGTCCCGGTTGAGTTCGCTGGACAACCCAGGCCGTCTCCTGATCGGGCTCAGCGGTGCCGGCCTGCTCGTGCTCGCTGTGCGGGACGCCGTCGCCCGGCCCGCGCTGCGGGTGGACGACGGCGGCATCGACCTGGTGGATGGGATCCACCGGCGGCGGCTGCCCTGGGCCGCTGTGCTGCGGGTACAGGCCAGCACCCTGACACACAACCGTCGTGGCGTGCACATCCACGTTCTCATCGTCGAGACAATCGATGGCCCCGTGCTGCTCAGCCGTCGCCAGCTCGGCACCGCACCCGAGCGGATCGCCGCGGTGGTGGAGGAGATCCGTCGCCGCCACGGCTGACATCCACGACCGGGGTGGCACAACGCCACCGGCCAACCGCCATCACGTGCTCAGGACCGCGGCTGCCAGCAACGCGGCGAGAATGCCGCCCACGGCGACCGCCTGCAACCAGGTCCGGCGTGGCGGCACGTAGGCATACACCACGCCGACAGACAGACCAGTCACAAGACCGCCGATATGACCCCATTTGTCGATCCCGCTGATGGTGAAACTGATGATCAAATTGATGCCAACGACAACGAGGATCGCCGACGTATCCGCCCGCAGCCGTCTGGCGATCACGTAGTACGCCGCGAAGAAGCCGAACACCGCGGTGGATGCGCCGACCGAGAAGGTGCTCCAGCCGTTGACCAAATAACTGAACGTGTTCCCGCCGACGGCACACACCACGAACAGCGCAAGGTAGCGCACCCGGCCGAGAATCTGCTCCAGCTGGTATCCGAGCAGGTAGAGCGCATACATATTGAGCAGGATGTGCAAGATACCCGCATGCAGAAACGCCGCGGTCAGCAACCGGTAGTATTCACCGTGGATCGCTATTGCCAGACCGCTGAGCTCGAAGTCTCGGGTGAAGGCGTTGTCGGTACCGCCGCCGAGTCCCGGCAGCCCCTGTAGGATGTACGCGATCACACACATCCCGATGAGCATCTGGGTGACCAGCCCGGGACGTCCCACCAGCTGCCCACCGAGCTGGCTGCCCGGCCGCCGGGAGAAGCCACCGGAACGGCGGTCCTGCCTGCCGGCTTCGTCCGGGCAGTGGAACCCGACGGCTGCGGGACGCATGCAGTCCGGGCAAATCGGGCGGTCGCACCGCTGGCAGGACACGTAGGTTTCGCGGTCTGGGTGCCGATAGCAGCGCGGGACGAGCGCGGGTCCGCTCCCGCCTCCCGGCGGACCGCCCGCGGGCTGGGCGGGCGGCGTCCAGCCGCCAGGCGGAGCTGGCGGCCCGACCACGGGACGCCAGCCATCGGGTCCCGACGATTGTTGTCCAGCTGGCTGGCCGGGACCGACAGCTCCGCCATCCGAAGCGGCGGCAGCGCCGTCCGGCTCTGACCAAGGTGATTTCGTCATGTCGGCCCCGACCTAAACCCGAGCCGCCTTAGACCGTACGGCGTTCGATGACGACCTGCTGCACCACCACATCGGTGGTGGGACGGTCCTGGGCACCCGTCGGCGCTTTGCTGATCGCGTCCACGATCTCGGTGCCGCGCGTGACCTCACCGAAAATCGTGTGCTTGCGGTCCAACCAGGTCGTCGCCGCCACGGTGATGAAAAACTGGGAACCGTTGGTGCCCGGACCCGAGTTCGCCATCGCGAGCAGGTACGGCCGGGAGAAGCGCAGCTCCGGGTGGAACTCGTCGGCAAACTTGTAACCCGGGCCGCCACGGCCGCTGCCCAACGGGTCACCACCCTGGATCATGAAATCCGGGATCACCCGATGAAAAATCGTCCCGTCGTACAAGGGAGTCGTTCGCTTCTCGCCCGTCCGCGGGTCGGTCCACTCCCGCGTGCCGGTGGCGAGACCGACGAAATTCGCGACCGTCTTCGGCGCCTGGTTTTCGAACAGCAGAATCTCAACGTCACCCTGAGTCGTCCTCAGTGTGGCGTACAGCTCCTCAGCCATGAGTCTTCTCTTCCGTCGTGTCGGTGGTGGCTGATCGCCGGTAGCGGCGAGTATCGCGTCGCGGGTCCAACGACCGCCGTGTCCTCGATGCTCCGCCGATCGTATGCGTCGGAGCACGGGCCAACACGGCGCGATGGCGGCTCCGTCCGAACGGTGAGGCCGACATGAGGGCAACACGCGGCCGGCATGCGGGCGACACGACGCCGACACGCCGGCCGCCCCACGCTGCACCAGGCGATTCCCGTGCCGTCGAGGCCGGTTCCGATCGCGTCCGAGCAGACCCGCTCACCGGCCTGGCCACGGCGGCCGGTAGCGGAGGCCCAACGCTGCGTACGGCCGCACCAGCAGCAGGCTCAGTATCAATCCCGACGACGTTCAGGACCCTTTGAAAGGCCGACAGTGTAAGCAGCCGGCGCATGTTCAGGCACAACCGGATACAGTGGACGAACCGGTGGAATCCGCTTATAACGTGATCCGGCTGGTGGACGCTGGTCCGGCTCACCCTTGTTCGGCCACAATGAGATCGCTCGTTCGGCCAACGCCGTGATCGTCAGCGACGGGTTGACGCCGAGATTGGCCGCGACCGCCGCACCGTCGACCACATGCAGGCCGTCATATCCGAAGATCCGGTGGTAGGGGTCGATAACCCCGTTGGCCGGGGAGTCCCCGATCGGGGCACCACCGAGGATGTGCGCTGTCATAGGAATATCAAGAACCTCCGGGAGCGTGCCACCCGGAAAGCCATCGACATGCTTCGCGATTCGCCGAGTCGCGTCATTGCCAGCCGGAATCCAGGTTGGATTTGGCTGACCGTGGCCCCGCGTGCTGGTGAGCCTGCAACGCCCGAACAGGCCCCGCCGCCGGACAAGGGTGAGCGAATTATCCCGCGACTGCATGACCAGCGAAATCATGGTGCGTTCCGACCATCGCCACGGCAGCGGTGAGAACAGCAGCGGCAATGGATGCCGCAGCGCTGCACCCACAAACACCAGCCAGCGGGGCAAACGATGATCGCCATCAGTCATGAGCGTGGCCAACAGCGCCATGGCGTTACTACCCCGACCATAACGGACGGGTTCGATATGGGTGTCCGCCGCCGGATAAAAGGATGACGTAATCGCCACCCCGCGAGCGAGCCGCTTGTCCGGTCGGAATCTGGTGGCGCCGATAATGGATTCCGAATTCGTGCGGGTCAGCTCGCCGACCCGGGACGACAGCGCCGGTAGCACGCCGGTATCCCGCATGGCTAGCAGGAGGCGCACGGTACCGAGCACCCCACCCGCGAATACGACCTGGTCCGCATGCCACCTCCGCTGTCCCCGGCTGACCCAGGAACCGGTGCGGACCGTACTGACTTCATAACCTCCGGTCGCCAGCGGACGAACCGCCTCAGCCTGGGTGTCGGGGAAAACCCGGACGCCCAGTTTCTCAGCCAGGTAAAGATAGTTGTAGTCGAGGGTGTTCTTCGCGTTCCAACGGCAACCGGTCATGCATTCACCGCATTCACGGCAGCCGGTACGGGTCGGCCCGGCACCTCCGAAATAGGGGTCCGCAACCTCGACACCGGGCTCCTTCTTACCGGCCCGGCCGAAAAAAACGCCCACGTCGGCCAAACGGAATGTATCGCCGGCACCCATTTCCTCGGCGACCGCCCGGTACACCTCGTCAGTATGGGTGGTCGTCGGGTTGGGTACCACCCCGAGCATCCGCTCAGCCTGGTCGTAGTAGGGCGCGAGCTCCTGTCGCCAATCGGTGATATGACTCCACTGACGATTGGCGTAGAAAGCGTCCAGTGGACGGTAGAGCGTGTTCGCGTAAACAACCGAACCACCACCGACAGCCGCCCCGGAAAGAACGAGGAGACGGCCGATCATATTAATTTTCTGAAATCCGTGGCAACCAAGTCGAGGCGCCCATAAATAACGACGAATTCTCCAGTTCGTTCGAGGGAGGGCAGCCGGGGGGAATCGCCGGCCGGCCTCCAGGACAACGACACGGTAGCCTTTTTCCGCAAGCCGGAGAGCGGTAACGCTTCCGCCGAAGCCAGAGCCGATCACAATCACGTCGGCGGCCAGCTCCGCACTCTCGTCACGTGCGGAGGTACTCGACCAGGGTCGCTGGGTCATCCTCGCCTCCGGCATGCCACCTTCCCACCTCCCGCAAACCGCCCCGTCCGGTGCCCGGCGGCTGACCCCCTGGATATCACCTGAACAGACCGCACCGCCATGCATGACCCGCCGGCCGCAAGCAGGGCCATGCTTTTCTGCGTACCCACAGAGAACCTCGCGACCGCTCAGTGGTCGGCGCTGGAAGTTCTTCGGGGGCTGTCGGATGCCAGGTGGATGCGTCGCGAGGCGGACCAGGCCCCGGTTAACGGTGTCCTACCTGGGCTGACGACAACGACGCGAGGTGCGTGCCTGGCCCCGCGACGCCGCGCGTCCCTATTGCCGGTCGCTCTAAGGCTGGCTGTCTCGCTAGGCCGCGCCGCTAGCTCGCTCGGGGCGCATACGAGCCTGTGCGCTCCCGGCGGCAGCCGCCTGCTCAATCGCGGCAAGCCCCGGCACGACCATAGCCTCCTGTCCCGTGGCGGCAGGGGCTGGAGCCCGCTGTGTGGTGGCGGCCGGAGCCGCCACCCACGAACGGCATGATCTGCACAGACATTCCGAGGACGACGCAGGCAAATGATCAAGACGGCGAAGCAAATGATCTACAGGATCGTCAACCCGGCCAGCTCCGAGACTTGGTCCGATGGTGTCCACCAGATGCATGGCCAGTTCCGCCGCACTCCACGAACCAACAGTGAGAATTCGGGCCAGCTGGTCACTGGCTGCGATAAGGGTTTCAGGATCGCGTCGTATCGCACGGGCCAGAGTCGCGACGACCTGTTTGGCAACGTCGGCAGCAAGATCCTTCGGTGTCACCGGCAGCGCCCGCTCGGATCCGGTGACAGGGGGCGTGGCAGGGGGCGTGACAGCGGTGATCGGCGGCGCGAGCGGAGCGGATGGGGCGGTGACAGGAGACTCTGCCGGCTCTCGCGTCGGTAGCAGGCCAGATGCCACCGCCGAGGGGTTTTCGATCACTGTCAAGGCCCTGGCCATAGCCATACCGGTGACGCGGGCCCGGCGCCGGGCCGCGGCGCTCGGCCTGTCCGAGGAAGTCTGTGTGCCGCCCTGCCGCCGCAGCGGCCCAGTGCCGGTGGATACGCCGCCAGCTATCGGGGCGGGGGTCCGCGATGCCGATCCGCCAACCAGGGTAGCCGGCTTGGCGGTTGGCTTGGCGGTTGGCTTGGCGGTTGGCTTGGCGGTTGGCTTGGCGGATGCCCGCAGCGCAGGGGCCGGCTCCGCGGACGCGGTCGCCCGGACCGCGTCGGACATGCTCAACGCAAAACTCGCGGGGCGGCGAACAGCCGGCCGGACCAGACCGATCAGCCAGCCGAGGCTACGCAACAGCCGGATCTGGCGTTGCACGTGGGTGCGGCTGTAACCGGTTTCGGTGGCCAGTGTCACAAGCCCGGGAGAACAGACCGCGGCGGGTCCGGGCAACGCCGGATTGGCCAGCTCGCAGCTCGGCACATCCACCGCGTGGCTGGCAAGAGCCAACGCGACGAGCTTTGCGGCACGTGGGAGACACGAGCGCAGCACCGCACGCTGCCAGGCGGTCCGATCCGCCACTGGCGTCCCGGAGTCGGATATGGGCAGGAGTACCAGGGCGCCGGGAATCGCCAGCTGTGTCCCAGCGTGAGCGTTGGTGAGCAACGCCTGCTGGATGTCGTCGACCACATTCCTCCTTCCGCAGTGGTGGTGCACGCGCCGCAGGGTAATGCACGCGGCGGGACCCGCGAGGCACCTGTCGGCGGCACCGAATTCCTTACCAGGAGTGTTCGTTGGCACGGTAAGAGGCTTCTCTGAGGACGTCGCCCAACCGCGTCCCAGCACGGTACCCCCTGGACACAGGGGAGCATGCGCCCCTCAACCGCCGTTGACACACGAAGACAACATGACTTCATGATGTCGTTGTGTCACTATTGGGTAATTGATCGTGTGTTGTAAGTAAAAATCACTGCCGCAGACAACTGGCGGGAACAGCCGTCCCGGGCCTCCAGTGGAGGGCCAGCGGGACTCCCATAAGAGCGCCCGGCAATAGGGGTGTGGATCAAGGAGCGGAGCTGGGGTGCGTGCATCGCGAGGCGACGGAGGCAGACACCGGAGGTGGTGGGTGGCGACCGACGAGCCGGGGTACCCGTGCATCGCGCAGCGATGGACGGGGAGCGATGCGGCGAGGTGCGTGCCCTGGCCCCGCGACGCCGCGTCCCCTATTGCCGGTCGCTCTAAGACGCCTGAACAGCGCGAGAAGACCTGCGAGCACCGTCCGGATCGCAGCGGACGAGCAGCCGACGCGTCCACGCGACCCGACGGCCCAGAGGCAGCGGCCAGAGTCCACCACCCGACACCCTGACGAGCCCACCGCGGACCCACATAGCTGCCGGCCCGTACGCGGAACCGCCAACGACACCGACCGCATCACATTTTCACAAATAATTATGATTAATCAATGAAACGTTACGCGACGAAACACGAAATACATCACATCGATCATGCTTTACGGCCTGCTTCGGAAGCCGTCATTCGATCAGGAAGCCGGACAGATGACTTCCGAAACACGCCCTGGCGACCGGCAACAAGGGAGGCTGCATCGCGGGGCTGGGGCACGCGCCTCACCTCATTATCATCGGTCGAAGCACAACACCAGAGCGCACCCCAACCCCACTCCTTGAGCTACACCCCTATTGTCAGGCGCTCTTGAACCGTTCCAGACTCAGCTGCCCATCACGAGCAAGAGTCCGACGCTCAAGATCAAGAAGGTGCCGCTTGCGGCCGATCCCACCCGAGTAACCGGTCAGCGCTCCGCTGGAACCGATCACCCGATGGCAGGGAATGACGATGGGAAGCGGATTACGGCTGTTGGCGAGCCCGACCGCGCGGAAGGCCGACGGCCGGCCGACAGCCGCGGCAATCTCGGCGTAGCTACGGGTTGCGCCATAAGGGATAGCCGCCACAGCTTCCCACACCGCCTGCTGGAACGGTGTGCCGGCCGGACGCAACGGTACGTTGAAGGCGGTCCGATCGCCCATGAAGTAGGCTTCGAGCTGCTCGATCGCGTCACGGAACGCAACTGGATCGGACTCAAGACCGTCCGGCCAGGGCGCGGCGGCATCCGGCTCGTTCATATGGATGGCACACAGCGCGACGCCATCACCGACAAGCAGCAACGGACCCAGCGGAGAAGTCATCTTGGCCTGTCGAGTGACGCTGTCCACGCGCGCTGACACTACCTTTCGAATACTACACAGAGAAACGATTCTGTCACAACGCGGCCTGAATAATCAGGCGGCGGGCCGAAGGAGCTTGATCGAGTTCAGTCTGAACACAGCCACCTGATCACAACCACGAGTGACGCATCAACATTTTCCGCACAGGTAGTCATCGGCAAGATCACACGAGACCACGGCGTACTCCTTCACGCTGTCAACCGCCTCAGCCTCCGGATGCGAGCCCAGCCAGGCCAGCAGCAGCAGCCGGCGCAGCAGGATGAAGGTCGCCATCATCGCCTCCTCCTCAGCCGACACCGACCGGTGTCGCCGGTAGGAGGTAAGCCACGCGTCCACCAGGTCACCAACCTCTGGCAGGTGTTCGATAAACGATAACGATGCAGCAAGATCATAAAGGTACCAGGTGAACCCGCAGTCGTCGAAATCGATAACTGTGAGCTCGTCCAGTCGTTCGTTGACCAGTAGATTCGCCAGCCTCATGTCAGCATGGACAAGCCCGAACCGATCGGCACCGCGGCCGAACCGGTCGATCCGACGGCGGATCTCGACAGCGGCCCGGGTCAGGAGTGCGACACAAGCCGGGTCAGCATCGGGCACGCTGTGCCGCCCGGTTCCATGCGGCTCGGTTCCATGCGGCCCGGTCCCGACAGCCGCACGCATACCGTCACGCCAGCTACCCCACCGGCCGCCCGCCCCCAGCGTTGTTCGCCATGTCCACTCAAAACGGGTGAAGCCGCTTGGACGCCGCCACACCCGGGCATGTTGATGGAGGAGTGCCGCGACCTCACCGAGTTCGGCAAACCTGCGTATGAGGCCCACGGTGTCCGACTGCTTCGGCGACGATCCTTCCACCCAGTCGAACAACACCGCGTAGCGCGGTTTCGCACAGACACCCGCAGCGGCCGGATCAGGCTCGATCATGCAAACCAGATCACCGCGACGAGTCGGCACGACCGACGGCGTGCGCACCACACCATCATGCCGTAACGCCTGCGTCCAGAGCAGCTCGGAGTTGATCTCTTCAAAGTGAAGATACCCGGGACGATGTAGCCGCAGTGCCCAGCGACGGCCCGTAGAGTGATCATCAATCTGGTAAGTGGAATTCTCCGAAACACACAGGAAGCTCACGGTGGGCGAAAAACCACAATCATAATTGGCAAGAACGCCCTCGATCATTACATCCGTCTGGTTTTGGTCAAACAGCACGAAATTTATCATAATCGCACCAGGCAATGTCCTGGGTAACAGGCCACGCGGCATGGCAAAAACGATCAACATGAGAACGCGCGGAGGACCATACCCAGGCACCCGCTCGGCCCGTCTCATGACGTCCAACGCCGACCAACGGACAGCCGACCAACGGACAAGCCGACCAGCCGCTACTCCAGAACCTTCCGGACAGCAGGTAGCCAGTCTCCACGCGCTACTCATCACGCTCAGCGGCACCTCCCCCAGACCTCAGCCGTGCCCGGAGCACCACCCTCCTCAGCTCATCGTGGGCACGGACCGCGCTGCCACGAGGCAGCTTCTTTTTGATCACTATGACCGTTTGAGCACAAAGATCACGGAGACTCTCAGCCATCGTGGCCAGGAGCGCGCGCCCCGCGCCCAGCGAGATCGGAAGGAATGTCCGGCCTTCACGTAGAGACCGCCGGGCAGCCCGGACCGCTCGGGCGGCTCCAGCTGTGGCGGCCAGCCCCACCGGAGCCGGGACACAGTCGGCCAGGGCAAACAGCACATCCCACAGGGAGGCTCGACCGCCAGCGTATTGGACGAGGGTGTCAGCGAGAACCACGAGCGCCGCGGCGAAGACAGCCCACGCCACGGGACCGCCAACGACCAGTACCACGACGCCCAGGACGGCTACAGCGACTTTCGCGGCCTGGACGGCAGCGTGCCAGAAGCGGCCGGCGTGCTCCAGCAGGCCTCCCCAGGGGCGCCAGGCCTTGTTTTTCAGGCCTGCTCGAGACGCGCTCCGGATCGAGCGCACGCAGATTGCCGCCGCCTCCGCCCGCATCTGGCTGGCGGTAAGAGCGAGCCGACGAGCCGCATCCAGATCCTCCTGAGCCGCATCGACGGTGCTTCTCGCCCGCTCCAGGTTGGCCCGCACGACGTCGTGGTCACGAATCGCCTGCGCCACCCGAGCCGGATCGGGCGGGGGAACCTCGACCGGGTGACGAGACGCCGGGATCAACTCCGAAAGGGCCGCCTCAGCGGTGATGAGGGCGATTCGCGCCGGGCCGACCAGAGCCTGGGCACGATCCCGGCGGGCGCGGGCGTCTCGGCCTCGGGCAAGCGCGCTGTCGGCCCGGGCCTGCGCGGCGTCCAGGTCCGGCGTGTAGGCACCCAGCGCGTCCCCGGCCATCCGATAGGAATTCGCGAGCTTCCGTAACTGCCCTGGGAGCTCGTCCGACTCGTCGCGGAATGCCGCACCCGACCGCCCCTGCCACGATATCGCGACATAATTGGCTGCTACCGCCGCCAGCTGCCCGTTGGCATGTTCCACGTCAGCGGCGAATTCCCGGAACCTCCGCGCCAGTTCCCGCAGCGAGAACGGATCTCCCGGCGTGGGATCGCCATCCAGATCGAGGACATCCCAGTCCGTGGGACGGGTCATCGAACAAACTCATGACGACAGTACGTACGCATTTTCATCGCTCCGGGCCGGGTCAGGGGTCTGGCCAGCCGAAAACAGCGCGACTACAGCTCCCTCCGCGCTGCCGGAAGCCGACGAGGCACCGGGCCGGATGGCCAATATGGACACATAAAAGATAACCCGGATACCCCGGCCGCACGCATGCCTCTCGCACCTTCAGGCGAGGAAAATATCAGGAGTCCCCGCTGAATGGTCGCGGTGCGGGACCGCGACGAGCGGAAATGCCGGTCACTCCACAGTTTTCCCGCCAGTCATGATCATTCCTTCCGGGGGCGGCGACCACTAGGATGCCAGCCCGCATCGCGCTGACCGCCTCCATCCGCCGGCGCTTCTGGCCACAACGCCCTTGTGTCCAGCCGATAACCTTGCGGCCAGCCGACCATGGCCCTACTCGTCGATCTGGAGCAAGCGGCCGGACCGGTCAGCGGAGGATGCCGGTATGACCGAGAGAGTAACGGCCAGGCTGGGGCCATACGCAGGCGCCGTGCGGACCCGGGCCGACTTTGATGCGCGCGAGCAGGCTGCCGTCCTTTGTCGAGATCGCGTAGACCTCGCTGTTGTAACGGCCCGTCAGCCACAGGACCGACCCATCGGCTGACACCCCGCCCATATCCGGGCTGCCCCCACCGGGGATCGACCACTTGGTCCGGACCTGGCGAGTCCCGAAATCAACGACGGAGACAGAGCCCTCACCACGGTTCGACACGTACATCGTGGTTGCGTCGCGACTCGGATAGAGGCCGTGCGCGCCTGCGCCGGTCGGCAAAAACCCGATCTTCGTAAAACGAATCGGGTCAACAAGGTAGAGGCCGCTAGCCATCATATCCGCCACATAGAGCACCTCGCCACGTGGGTCGATCTTAATGTCCTGTGGCATGCCCCCGACGGTCAGGTACCCGACAACAGCCGGTGCGCGAAGGTCCACCTTGACCAGCTTGCCGGAGAACTCGCAGGTGGCAACAAGAAACGAAGCGTCAGCGGCAAAGTCGATATGGTCGACGCCTGGGCAGTCGACCCTGAGTTGCGTGTGCAACCGCCAGGTATGCGGATCGTAGAAGTCCAGTCGTTGCAACGCCTCGGCGACGACGACCGCGTACTTCCCGTCCGGGGTGAAGTACATGTTGTAGGGGTCGTCAACACGGATGTTCGGTCCTTTGATCTTCCCAGTGGTCGGGTCGATCGGGGTCAAGCTGTTGCCGTCGTTGTTGGTGACGTACAGCGTTGACAGATCCCACGACGGGACGACGTGCTGGGGCCGGGCGCCGGTCACATAGTGGTCGATCACCTTGAACGTCGCCGGATCGACCACGTCAACGGTATTGCTGTCGCTGTTCGGAACGTAGACGAGCGGCCTGGCGTCACGGACGGCCGGGCTGAACTGGTTCATCCCATCAAACGCGTAGACATTCGACGGCGCTGGCTGCGGGGCTCCCACCGGAGGCGGGGACACCGCGGAGGTGGAAGCCACCCGGACATCCCGTGCCGGTGAACTCGACTGAACAGATGACGGTTTCGCCGAACCGGCGCTTCCGCCACAGGCCGCCAGCAGCGGAGCACACATGGCGGCAAGCAGCACAAGGCGCGACACCCGCCGTGATCGATCACCGCGAGATATATACACAGATCCGCTCCGAGTCCCCAGCGAGCAACAATGACATCGAAGGGTAACAGTAAACACACCGCTTGAATGTGGGCGGTGGCGGCGAGGCGAGACGAGACATTTTGATCACGGGTATCCCTGTTCGCATCATGATCAAAACATTTTGTAACCAGATCAGCACGCCCGCGAGCAACCACGGCGATCCCAACTGGCCAGCTGACAGGCAAGGTCCTCATCAACACGCCAACGCAAGAATTGTCTCTCTCATGTGCATATGGATGCGGTCCCGGCAGACTGGTCCGGCAAGATCCGTTCTGTGACAACCACCGTGGTCCCGAACCGTGAGTTCGCCGCCTTGTTCCCGCACCGGTACGCCGTCGTGGACGTCGAGACCTCGGGTCTGTCACCCCGGGTGGACCGCGTCCTGTCGGTCGCCGTCGTCCATGTTGCCGCGGACGGCACGGTCGAGCACAGCTGGTCGACCTTGCTCGATCCGGGCTGTGACCCTGGGCCGGTCCACATTCACGGCCTCACCCGTGAACGACTCGCGGGCAGCCCGACGTTCGGCCAGATCGTCGATTCACTGACGTCCCTGCTTGCCGGCCGGGTGTTCGTCGCCCACAACGCGGTGTTCGACTGGCAAATGATCGCGGCCGAGGCTGGCCGGGCCGACCTACGGCTTCCCGTCGATCGACGGCTGTGTACGCGGGCCCTCGCACGCCAACTCGACCTCCAACTGCCCAATCTGAAGCTGGCGACCCTCGCGGCACACTGGGGAATACCCCAACGACGGGCGCACGAAGCCGGCGAGGACGCCGCCGTCCTCGCCGCTCTGCTGCCCAAGCTCCTGCGCCTCGCCGCCAGTCGGGCCGTGGACCTGCCGCTGGTGACCTGCAACGGCTGACCCGGGAATAGAATCACGCGAGCGATCGGCCTTTTCTGCTGCGGGTGCGGGTGCGGGTGCGACGCTATCCGGGCGCTATCCGGGCACCGACCGTTGATCGGTCAGTCCAGGAGGGTCATGATGCCGCTTATGAGAACGTAGCCACCGCCAGCGGCGGCGAGCAGGATGAGAAGATCCTGTCCGTGCCGGTGCATCCATCCGTTGTAAGCGGCGAGGATCGCGCCCGTCCGCGCCGGAGCGACGATTCGCAAAATGATCGGAAGCTCCACCATCTGGAGGACGAAAACAGCACACAGCAACAGCAGCAGTGCGGTTTCAGTGTTGCTGCTGTGGGAATCAGCAAGATCCTTTATCGCACTGATGTAGAGCAACGACGGCAGATACGTGACCACCCCCAGCAGGTAAACGCGACCAAGTCCAGGGTGCCGTCCAGGCGCGCCGTTCGCTCCCGTGTCCTTGCCGGGTTCACTCGGTTCGTTCTGTCTATCCAGCCTGTCGCTATCCCTGCTGGCATCCCTGTCGGCACGCTTTCGCCGCCGGGTGAGGCGAACCGCTACGAACAGCAGCGCAACCCCGAGGAAAACCTGGATTCCACCGCCCGGCGCGGGATGCTGCCGTTCGGTCAGGCCCGAGCCGCGCAAGGCCAACAAAATTGCTATCCCCGCGACGAAAGTGACTGTCGCGGTGCCCGCCAGATAGGCGTACGCATGCCGCATCGAGGCGGGCTCTCCAAGGTAACGCAATACAATGGCCAGGCCCAGCGGATAAATGCCGGCGGCAAGCGCAAGGGGCAACGCGCTAGTCACCGCGCCGCCCCTTCACGGACCTGCCCCCACCAGAGTCACCGACGCCGCGTGATCCCCCAGCCGTCCCATGGTCACCTTCTTCGTTCCCGCTGCCGCCACAATATGCTCCCGCACCTCGCCCCGCTCCACCCGAACTGGGTGAGCAGCACGGACGGGTAAGTCGCTCATACGCTTCGTGAACGGACCGGCAACCTGGGTACACCACTGGGGATACCGCTGCATCCGCCGGAAACCGGTGGGTCCGGCACCCGCGGGAGCACAGGGAGAAAAATGGACTATCCGCTGATTGCCGATCACGGCTTGATCGGCGACCTGCACACAGCCGCACTGGTTACGAAAGATGGCGAGATCGACTGGTTCTGCGCGCCACGGTTCGATTCACCGAGCGTTTTCGCGGCGCTGCTCGACCGTGCGAAAGGGGGACATTTCCGCATTGCTCCAGCCGAACCAGGATACGTATCCAAACAGCTCTACTTTCCCGACAGCGCGATACTCATCACCCGTTTCATGACCGATGCGGGTGTGGGTGAAGTGGTTGACTTCATGCCGGTTGTGGACACGAAGCGCGCCACCGACAACCATCGGCTGGTCCGGCTGGTCCGGGTCGTACGCGGTGAGATGCGCTTCACGTTCGACTGTATGCCGCGGTTCGACTACGGCCGCGCCACCCATACCCTGGATGTGACTGGTGCGGGAGCGGTCTTCCGGGCGAACGGTATACAGCTCACGATGCATCCGGCCCGAACGATCGGCTGGGCCTCGGCCGACCGCATCCGGAATCCGCGGGGTGACGGTATTCAAGGATCGGCGAACCTGCATGCGGGCGAGATCGGCGCGGTGATGCTGGAAACCGGTGCGGCCGGGCCACCGCGCCAACTGGCCAGAGATGAAATTATCTCGATGTTTGACGAGACCGTCGCATTCTGGCGTGGTTGGCTGGGCCGGTCGACCTATCATGGCCGCTGGCGGGAACAGGTGTACCGCTCGGCCATGACGCTGAAGCTGATGACCTACGCACCCACCGGCGCGCTGGTGGCGGCGCCCACCGCGGGGCTACCCGAGCAGGTGGGCGGCGAACGTAACTGGGACTACCGCTTCACCTGGATCCGCGACGCCTCGTTCTCGGTGTACGCGCTGCTCGGGCTCGGGTATGTGGAAGAAGCCCGGATGTTCGTCGGCTGGCTGTCCGACCGGGTGGAGGAACAAGCGGGCGACGGATCCGGACCGCTAAGGTTGATGTACCGCGTGGACGGGTCATCCGATCTGGACGAAGAGCTTCTCGAGCACCTTGAGGGGTATCGCGGCTCCCGACCGGTGCGTATCGGCAACGGCGCTGCCGACCAGCTCCAGCTCGACATCTATGGCGAAGCGCTGGACTCCATCTATTTCGCCGATCACAAGGGTGTCAATCTCAGTCATTCAGGATGGATGCGGTTGCTCCGGATTCTCGACTGGCTGTGCAGCCACTGGGACTCCCCGGAGGAGGGCATCTGGGAAACCCGCGGCGGACGGGCCGACTTCACCTACGGCCGGATCAACTCCTGGACAGCCTTCGATCGGGCCATCCGGCTCGCCGCCGAGCACGGCCGGCCCGGCGACCAGGAGCGGTGGGCACGGGAGCGCGAGCGGATCTACCAGCAGGTCATGGATCGTGGCTGGAACGAAAAGCGTGGGGCCTTCATCCAGCACTACGGCACCGAGGTGCTGGACGCCTCTCTCCTGCGCATGGTGCAGGTCGGCTTCGTCACGCCGGACGACCCGATGTGGCTGTCCACGCTCGACGCGATGAACTCCGAACTCGTCTCCGACAGCCTCGTCTACCGCTACAACACGGAGGCCTCGCCGGACGGGCTGCGCGGCTCGGAGGGGACGTTCTCGCTGTGCACGTTCTGGTATGTCGACGCGCTTGCTCGCTCAGGCCGGCTCACCGAGGCACAGTTCATCTTCGAGAAGATGCAGACCTACGCCAACCATCTGGGGCTGTACTCCGAGGAGATCGGGCTCACCGGCGAGCAGCTGGGCAACTTCCCACAGGCGTTCACCCATCTCGCAATGATCAATGCCGCGATCAACCTGGACCGGCGGCTGAACCGTGCCGAGAGCGTCTCCCCGGCCGGGCGTGCGTTCACCACGGCCGGCCTCGCCAGGCTGGTCGGCCATAGCAGCTCATGACCCGGGACATCGAGCGCAGAGCAGTGATCGGCGGATCGGTCCACTCATCGAGGTGGATACGCAGCACCAAAAGTAACTATAAATAATCAATATACATCTCATCGTAACAGACCATGGGCGGTTGATAATTTTTGCATACGATCCGCCATATTTTTGACACTTAAAGTAATTTTTGTTTCCCTAATGCACGTGCGAACGACCGTGCTATATCCTGCGCAGGAAGTACGTGCATCTGCACGCACACCGAGGCTCCCGCCAAGCGGGAGGAGGTGAGTTCCGCCGGCGGGCTGCTCATGTTCATGTGCCTGTCCAGACGAGCGTGACCGCGTCCGTGCGAGCCACGCCCAGTAATGCGTGCAAGACCGCGAAGCGAGTTCCGACATGCGCACCACCCCGCCACCGGTGCACAACTATGATCTTTTCGCGTCGCTGGCGGCCAACCGAAATCGAGGGAGACCACCATGCAGGAGATCTACAACGGAATATCCGCGACCGCGCTGCCGCAGGTCACGTGGCAGAAGAGCCAGCGGAGCAACTCACAGGGAAACTGCGTGGAGCTGGCCCGCCTCTCAGCGGACTCCATCGCGGTCCGCAACTCCAGGCACCCCGAAGGTCCCGCACTGATCTACACCCGCGCCGAAATCGAAGCGCTCATCCTCGGTGCCAAGGACGGCGACTTTGACAACCTGATCCAGTAGAGACCTCATATGAGCCCGAGACCACTAGGACGCTTCGCGCCCTCTACTGGCGCGAAGAACATCATGGTCCGGGTGCGGTCCAGCTCGTGTCAGGTGTCGCTGAGGATCCGGCTGAGAGCATCGGTGCTGTCAGCCGGAAGCAGGCTGTCGAGACAGAGGCGGTTCATGACGTTCAGGTAGCGGTCAACCTCTTCTCGCCTGTCCAGGTAGACGGCACCGCCGAGCTGTTCCAGGTAAACAACGTCCGGTAGATTTTTTCCAGGGAAACGCAGGATGCTGAATGCACCGCCCTCAGCGGCGTGACCACCGAAATGGAACGGCATGATCTGGAAAGTAAGATTCGGTCGTTCCGTGAGCGCCATCAGGTGCTCAAGCTGAGCGCGCATCACCTCGGGCCCACCTATCGGACGCCGCAAGGCAGCCTCATCCACAACTACCCATAACCTAGGACGATCTGGCTTCATCAGCAGCTTCTGCCGGTTCATCCGCACACTGATCCGACGCTCGATGGTTTCAGCCGGAATCCCCTTGTAACCCTGAGTTATGATGGCACGAGCGTAGTCTTCGGTCTGGAGCAGGCCCGGAATGAACTGGATCTCGTAGGTTCGGATCAGTACCGCGGCCTCCTCCAGCCCGATGTAGAACGGGAACCAGCCCGGCAGGACGTCGCTGTGGCTGTGCCACCACCCAGGCCGGTTGGCTTCGCGAGCCAACGACAACAACGGCGTCCGCTCGGCTTCGTCCAGGATCCCGTAGAGCGTGAGTAGATCAGCAACGTCGCGCTCTTTGAAGCCGACCCGCCCCAGCTCCAGGCGACTGATCTTTGATTCGGATGCCCGGATGCTGTAAGCCGCATCCTCACGACTGATGCCGTTGTCCTCACGAAGCCGACGGAGCTGAGAACCCAGGATGATCCGACACACGGTCGGACCGCCTCCAGCGTCAACGGTCGCCACGGTCGGCCCCCTCGGCATCAGTCGACGCAAGAGTACGTTATCCGATCTTCCGGCGCCGCATCTGCGCTTCCAGACCTCTGCACGTGCACCCGAGCCTTGCATCTGCATGCTATAAACGCCATGATGTGCAGGCACCCTCACTCATGCCGCGAAAGTGAGGATCTGGGAGGCCGTGATGACAACTCACGGCGCATGCTTGCCCTGTCTCGCGGCGCTGACGGCTCGCGGGGGAGGGCCGTCAGCGGGGCAGAGCTTCCGACGAACGGCGGGTGGTGGGCTAGCGGCTGCCCACCGCCGGAATTCCAGCAGAATGACTGCGGGAATGCACAGTAGGGACCGATTGGCAAACATGATGGTCGGGCAGCCGTGGTCAGCAATCGTCGGCACCACGGAACATCCCACCATCAGCTGGAACGCGGCTGACCGCTGGACGCCTGCCAGCTCGGATATCGAGCCGGTGTTTGACTGCGTCAACGGTGCAACCGGCCGAGCGCGGGGGGCCAAGGGGATCGCATAGCGATCCCCTTGGAGTACGGTGCAGGATTTCCGCACATGCGCGCCGCTGCTGGCAAGACCCCCGGAGGGGCTGTGGTGACAGGCAATGATGCCAACCGCACGGACACCGACTGTGGAGTCCAGCTACCGATCAACATCCATGTGCTGATGTGGCGCGCGGACGGGTCGGTTCTGCTGGGGCGTTCCGGTGAGCCGGATTCACCCTGGCGGCTACCGTGGGGCGAGTTACACGGCGGTGAGCCAGCAATAGAGGCTGTGCTCCGGATCGCCGACGACACGGTATCGGTAATGGCCATGGCAGCGCATGTGTGGCTCGCGCATGTGGCACATCATTATTATGCCGATACCGGTGAACGGGTGGAGCTGTTCTTCCGGCTGACACACTGGCGCGGGATGCCCTCGCCCGGCCAGGACCCGCGAACAAACCAGCTTCAATGGCATCATCTAGACGCTCTGCCGGAGTCGCTTACCGCCCTGGACCGGGAGGCGCTGGCCCGCTGGCAGGACAATGACATGTATTCAGAACTGGGCTGGAATCCCCGGGTGGGTGCTGCCCCGCGGCTGCGCGGCATCGCGGGCTTCCGGGCGTCGTCATAGGACGACGGTCCCATCGGCCATCCCAGTCGCAGTTGGGCGACATGCCAGCCCGGCATGGCCGGGTGCCGTTTTCTGGGCTGGCGGTCAGTGTGCCCGTGCCCCAGTGGTTCCGGTGACCACGGGATGCACCTGGAATGCGTCACAGATAGTCGTCTGTCGATCGATGTGCTGACCGCCCCCCTGATTCGGTGGTGTGATCACGAAACTTGCGTACGGCAGGCATGCGTCCTTTTCACCTGATTTGTCCGCGGCGCGGACTGCCGTCCACTCAACCCCGAAGGACGCGCTGTGCTGTGGCTGGAGGACAACCGTTCCGGGTGGGCTCACCCGGAACAGGCTGCCGCCCTCGGAGCGAGCGGCGGGCCGTTCCTGGCGGCCTTCGCTGTTCAACGCGACCACGGCTGGATAGCCGATCAGCGAACATGGCCGGTCGGAGATATCGGTGAGGATGACGACGAATCCCTGACGTTCGGCGGACGCGGCAGTTGTCATCGGCCCGGCGTCAAGCCGTAACTCGGACTCACCGCACACCGGCGGTGATCCAGGCGCAGGAGTCAGCTGGCCACCGGCTATGGGCGACGGCCGCGGGGAGGAACCCTGGTCGCTGCCAGTCTGCGCCCTGATGCCCGCTTCGGCACCGAGCGGCGCCTGGATCTTCGTCGGGGTAGCGACGGACGCTGGCGTGGCACCGCCGGAACTGCATGCGCCAGCCGCGGCGCCGAGAAGAAACAGTCCGGCTCCGATCGCGATGAGCCGGGCCACAGCGGTCCGGGGTTTTTGCACCATAAACTGGAAGTCTCGCACTCCCTGGGAACGCCTCGAAAACGCCCACCGTGGCCAGCCCTCCACGGCTCAATGAAGCAAGCACGGCGACCTGCGAGCATGAGGACATGAGCATCGGAATCGATGTAGAAGGTGCCGACCGGACCACCGGAGGGAACACGCATGAGCTGCTCGGGCTGACTGTCGATGTCACAGCCAACAGCGGCAGCCTCATGATCGGCCCACCTCTGCTTAACTCCGGCGGCACGTTGTGGGGCGGTTGTGGGCTGGCTGCGGCGATCGCGGTCAGCGAGAGCATCCTCGATCGAGGCTGCCTGTGGGCGACCGTTCAGTACATCTCCCCCATTGAGACCAACGCGTGTCTCAGTCTTCACCTGGAGGTGGGCCAACACGGGCGGAGCCTGTCCCAAGCAGCTGTCCGCGGCACGATCAACGGCCGGCTCGCCATGCTGGCCACGGGCACCTTCGGAGGCACGACCGGCGACAGCCTGCAGTTCGGTGGCCCGCCCGAGGGCATCTCCTCAGAGCCACTCGACTGCCCGCCGCGGATCCACACCAGCAGCGGCGGTGACATTCAGGAGGCGGGAGGCATGCTCGCTCAGATTGAACAGCGTTGGGCCCGTCCCCCACGGTCAACGCTTGACGGCAATCCGGGTTCAGGTCACTGCGCTCTGTGGGCACGGCTACCTCAACCCATGCTGACCTCGCCAGCCTCGATCGCAATCCTCGCCGATCTGGCGCCAACCGCTGTCATCGACGCGGTGGGCAGGCCTTTCTACACACTCAGCCTGGACAACAGCCTGCGGGTCGGACGCATAGCCCAGACGGACTGGGTGCTGGTCGATGCCCGGGTCGAAGCCGTGATCCGCGGTGTGGCCCAGATCACCGCCAGAATATTCGACAAAAATGGACAACTGCTAGCAGTAGCGAGCCAATCAGCCAAGCTGCTCCCGCCTCGAGCATCCTGACCCCCGGCGTACCGGCCAAGCCCACGGCCCCCGCCACCTATCGCGGTATCCGCTGGATGTGCCCCTCGCTCGGCGCATCCCCGCCAAGCCTGGTAGGTTGACGGTGTTGCAGTTGGAGCTTCCTCGAACGTTCAAACGCCCCAGAGTCTGACAGCGGGCGTTTTTCGTTTCTCCGGTCTTTTCCGGCAGTGGGACGATCCCACCGCGGCAACCTAGTATTCGCAGCGGGCGGGCTTGGTCCAGCCCCACGAAGGAGACGACACATGGCTCAGGGCACCGTGAAGTGGTTCAACGGCGAGAAGGGTTTCGGGTTCATCGCCCAGGACGGCGGCGGTCCCGACGTGTTCGTCCACTACTCGGCGATCGACAGTGCCGGCTACCGCAGCCTGGAAGAGAACCAGCGCGTCGAGTTCGAGGTTACGCAAGGTCAGAAGGGCCCGCAGGCGGAGCACGTCCGCCCTGTCTGAGCCCCTCGGTGTGGAGCGCTCGCCGACGTGGGCGCTCCACACCGGCACGTCCAACAGATCATGAAAACTCGTTCCTGGCACTGACCGAATGCTCGGCGCTGCTCCGGGGCGAAGGAGCGGGGCTGGGGTGCGTGCGGCGCAAGGCAGAGAAGGAAGTCCCCCTGGTGCTGGGTGACGACCGACGACAACGCGGCGAGGTGCGTGCCCCAGCCCCGCGACGCCGCGTCCCCTATTGCCGGTCGCTCTAAGTGGTCGCCGAGATAAACGCTTCAACCATCCGCGAGAGCGGAATCCCACCGAGAGCCCTCGGATCCCACGCCGCCAGAACTACGTGGCAAAAATTACGCTGCGGACAGGATCCGCTGGGGCCCAGCGCCAGACGGATATCGGCTTTCATATCCGGGAAGAGAAGCCTCGGGTTCTCGACGGGCCGATGGTCAGCCCTGTCAGGCAGCAACCTTGTCAATTGGAACGTTCCCACTTTCGTGGACACTTCTTACCATGCCGCGGATCTTGTCCTTCCGTCACATTCGAGTCCGGGCTCTTCAGGCGTGCGGCGGCTGATCGTGGAATGGATCCACTGCCGGTTGTAGCAGACATCGTGGGATCGTGGCCGGCCTGACGTTCCTAGCCGACCGACTGAAGATCGACCGGTGTTCGCCCACGGTATGGACCCCTGACCAGTTGCGCGTCTCTGACCAGTTGCGCGCCTTCGTCAGGCACCTCCAAGACGACCGGCTCTATGCCATGTACCTCCTGGCGGTCACCACCGGGATGCGGCGCGGTGCTCTGGTCGGCGTTCGTCGCCCCGATGTCAACCTCAACGTGGCCACCGTCTCACCAAGCCAGCCCCGCATCGTCATCAACGACAAGGCAGTGGACGGCGCACAGAGCGCTGGCCCGTGCACTTCATCCGTGGTCGTCCGCCAGCATCCGTGCTCGTTCATCGGCTTGGCTGTCATCATCGGGCGGTAGGCGGGGCGGAATCAAGCGGTCAAGGCGACACATGCCTTTCCAGCAGATCGTTGAACACCTCTACCGGCTTGCGCCAGCCCAACGTCTCACGAGGCCTGCCATTCAACTCTGCGGCCACTCTATCGAGATCCTCCTGGGAATGCAAGGACAGATCCGTGCCCTTCGGGAAATACTGCCGAAGAAGGCCGTTGGTGTTCTCGTTCGAACCCCGCTGCCACGGCGAATGCGGATCGCAAAAATAGACTGGCATGCCGGTTCTCACGGTAAAATCGGCGTGCCGGGCCATCTCCTTGCCCTGGTCCCAGGTCACGCTGTTCCGGAAGAACTCAGGCAGGGTTTCCATCTTCTTCGCGAGCAGGTAGACGACGCGTTCGGCGTTACGGTCGTAGGGAATCCGCACCAGCATGACGAACCGCGCGCTACGATCTACCAGCGTCGCGATCTGGGACTTGTTTCCCTTCCCGATTATCAAGTCCCCTT
>NZ_CAKJTP010000003.1:0-28923 GCF_917627335.1 Protofrankia sp. CiT1
GCTCCCTCCCTGGCCAGGGCGTTGCTCGGGGCAGGGAGGGAGCAGACCCAGCTGATCAACATTGGGCGGTGGGCCATCCACGGGCCGCTAGGCGGGCACGAGAGCCCCCCGCGGCGCCGTCGTCGGGGCGACTCCGGACGTGTGTCGCCCTCCCCTACTATCGTTCCCGACCCGCAACAGGGGTCCAGCAAGTCGCCGGGACTCTGCCCGGCGAGCGGACCATCGCGGCGGCGACGACGGGACACAGCGCCCCGTGACGTTTGTTCTCCCGGCCCTCGCCGTGCTGCCGCATCCGCCGGTCGGACAGCCGCAGGCCAGCGACGAAGTGGCACCTACGATATTCGAGCACCCAGATCTCTAGGTCAGCCGGGTCGGCGGGGCGCCACCTCGGCCGATGAGTGACGATCGTGTTGGCGGCGGCATGACGCAGTTCGGTCCGCTTGAAGCGGCGTTCGTCCAGGACCCGGGTGATGACGCGGTAGGTCATCGCGGAGCCGAGGTGGCGGACGAGGCGGGCCCAGACCGACAGCGCCCGTTCCAGGCCGGTGCTGGTGACGAGCGCTGCGGCAACCTGGCGAGACCCCGCGGTGCTGTTCGCTTCACCAATCGTGGTGAACACGTCCTCGGCGAGCCTGAATTCGGACAGCTCCCACTGAGCGCCCCGGCGTGCCCGGAAACGGACAATGTCGGCGCGTCCGTCGAAGCCGGGCTTGTCGTCGGGGTCTCCAGGTCCGGACGGTCGGCAATCTCGGACGACAGGAACCCTCCCAGCCCCGGCAGGGTGGCAGCGAGGAAACCCGGGGGCACCCGGACGGGACTCCGCCGGATGCCTCGCCCGGTCGCGGTGACCAGCCATGACCCCCACCTACCCATGGTCTGTCGCGGGTCGGCGGTCGTCATCCGGGAGCCAGCACGTCGCGGAGATACCGAGGGAAAGCCCCAAGACCGAATTGGTACGGCTCGTCGCCTCGGCCCAGTTCGATCACGCTGGCTCCCTGCGTGAGCGCGGCGGCGGCTGCCTCGGCAAGAAGCTGGTGGCTCGGGCAACAACCAGCGAAGTCCGGGTCAAAGGTGCTCATGTAGAGCAGGTCGGCGGGGCCAAGCCGGAAGTACAGGGCTTGTGCGATGGGGCGGTTCAGGTGCCGGAGCTGGGCCAGCAGGCAGCGCCCGGTCTGGGCGAGCCCGCTCGCGCCGTCGGCCGACAGTGTCTCCCAGGCCGGCATCCGGGCGGTGCCCTCGGCGAGCGTCACGCACGTCGTAAGGTCAGTCACCGGCTGGCCGAAACGGGCTGTAGTCGAAGCGGCCGAAGTAGTCTGGCAGCAGCGTGATGATCTGTTCCTGGCCTGAGAACGCCAGCTCCCGCGCGCGGATCTTGTCTTCCCAACGGGCCGGAGTGGTCCAGATGCGCTGGTCGGAACGCCACTTGGTGGACGTGGACGAACAGCAACTCGTCGTCCTCGTGGAACACCAGCCAGCGGTGCTTCTCGTATCCCGGATAGTGGGGGCGAGCGGTCCCACGTCCACCCCCTCCTCCAGAGAGAAGGCCGGGGTCGAGGGGCGGAGTCCCCGTGTCCTGGGCTCGAACCGTGCGACGTTCAGGAAGTATAGAACATTAGCGATGGCGATCATTCCTCCCTGGCGACACTCCTGGTGATGTGTTTTCGTCAGGGTCGGCTGACTCCAGCGGGCCAGATGATGCGGACCAGATGGCCCTGGCAGCGGGCGTACTCGACGACATCGGCTGTTCCGCCGGGTCCCCTGCCAGGCTGCCCGTCCCAGACGGCGATGAGCTGGTCCGATTGATCTACAAGTATGCGACTCGCGTGCATGTGCGCTTGGGAATCGGACTCCCGATAGGACAGCCGATGAACTTTTTCCGCCTGACTGTACAAGTGATCGTAGATTGGATGATGCTCCTCGGGTAGACTGTCACGGTAGGTCTGCGCGGGGACTAAAATGATCAGTTGTCCTCCAAGATCTAGGACGGCTTCAGCGAATAGGGTGTCCGCTCCGTCCGCAAGGCAGCTGATTCCAATGAGGTCGGAATGGCCCAGCTGAGCGAGGAAACTGCGAATCTCCCGGTCTACATGTGTTTCTATCTCCGGAGTTAATCCGCGGTGGCCCGTAATGCCAACACGAGTCATCTTTTACCTCTCAGATATCGAGCGGATCCAGCTCGCGGAGCCGGGCATCGAGCTGTCGAACTGACGCAATCTGTGGTGATGTGGGCAACGCCTGACGGGTCTTCCAGGCTGCGCGTATAACTCGCTGGGAAGTCTTGGTTGATGCGGCTTCGATGGCGGCAAGGGCCTTCGTGGCGCTCTCGTCGTATTCTCGCCGCATCGCGTGTGCATCGGCATGCGCCAGTAGATTGAGGGCGTGCTGCGCGCTGTGAGCTTGTGCTCTCGTGGCCAAGGGTGCGGAGTTCAACGCTGTCGTGGGGTCACGGAGATCGACTGCGGCCGCGAGTCGGTAGCCTGCCAGTTTCTCGTCACTGAACCGCATGATCCAGGGCCAGGGAGGAATGTCGTCCCGGCTAATCTGAGCTGTGGCTTCTTGGGCCATGTCGAGGTATCGCCAAGTTTGAGTCTTCTGCTGTGCGACTGCATGGGTCGTGGCAGCTGTCGAGTACAACCAGGCTTTAATGGTCGCATTGGAGTGGAGCCGTAGGGATTCCTGGGCCTGGTCTATAAGGTCCAGTGCACGTTGAGGATTCCCGGATTTAGCGGTGAAGACAGCAGTGCTGCCAAGCATGTAGGCCGGCAGAGTCGGGTGCTGGGACTGCCGGGCCATTCGGACCGCAGCATGGTAATAGCGTTGAGCTGAGCCGATCTCCCATATGTCCCACGCGAGCCATGCGAGGAATCCGAACCCCTCACTTAGGGCCTCGGCGGCGAGCCTTTTTGCTGCTGGGTCACAGGCGCTTTTCCCCACCGCACTAAGGAGACGTAGGTGTTCGACCACGATTCCGGCAAGGTCATGGGCAGGTATTACACCTTCACGACGACGTTGCGAAGTGACCACCGAACGCAACACCGATATCTTCGAAATCGGATCGGTATCGAATGTGGACAGATACGACTCAAGGTGTGTGAGGGTGGTGAGCGCCGCCGCCCCTTGGGTGAGTAGCTCTCTACGTAGCATGGCTGACCACTCGTCCAGGAGATCCAGGTCAGCAGGGAGGTTCCCTGCTGGTGTGGTCGTCGAACGTAGCTCCCGATTCGCATGATCCCCAACTCCCCGAGTCGCCGAGGGGTCGGTGCCGGGCGGGCTGAGGGCCACCGGGGGGATAATCACATCCGTAGGCCGGCTGTGTGTGCGACGCGGGCGGCGAAAGCCCAACGCGGTATCGGTATCCGTCCGCAGGATGGTGCGGAGTGCGGCTCGGTAGTCCACCTGCGGCCAGCGGATAGCACCTCGTTCCAGCTTTCCGATGTAGTGATCGTCTATCGCGGTTGTGCGGCCAGTGGCGCGGAACACCGCTTCGTTGACGAGGTCCGCCAGCTCGACGCGAGACAGCGGCTGGCCGGGTGCGTGCGGTGATTCAATGCGTTCCCGCGCGCCTCGTAGCTGGTGGTTCGGCTCGGTCACGGCCCCTGCTTTCCCGCGGTGCGCATGGGCTGATCGTCTCATGTAGCGGTTGGTCTCCTCATTCTCGGCGCGCTGGTCGTACCGGTCGGGGCGACTATCCCGGCTATCTGCCCCCCTATCGGCCCCTCAACGCTCCCCTCTAACTGTCCTGGATCAGACATGCAGAGTCACGACACGATGCGGTGGCGGCTCCGGCCGGGCTGACATTAGGTCCCCGGCTGCCGCCGCAGCTCGGTGGGCGCGGCATACCTCGGATCCGATGGCCGGGGTCACGCCTGCCGGACGGCTCCGGGCGGAGCTAGGTCGTATCGGGCCACACACCCTGTCCGCTGCTCTGCCCCGGGGCTGTCGCTCCACATTCGTGATCACGGGAGGCTGGATGTCTGGCGGCAATGGGGAGCCGCTGGGCCGGATGATGCCGCTGGCATCGCCGTCCCTCCGCGGCCCTCCTCGGGCAGTGGTGCATCATCGCCGGGTCACTAAGGTGCCGGCGGACACACCGATGGAAAGGAACAGCACTATGAAGAGGATTGCAGCGATGGCTTGGCGGACGCTACGTGGTTCGGTGCAGTGGCGTGTGCTCTGGCTGTGGCATGCAACCTTCATGGTCGGTGTGAGCGGAATCGTGAAGGATGACGAGGGCCGCGTTTTGCTCCTTCGGCATCGCCTGTGGCCAGAGCATCGGCAGTGGGGGCTCCCGACCGGGTACGCAAAGCGGTCGGAGACTTTCGAGGACACGGTTTCCCGGGAGGTTCTGGAGGAAACAGGGCTCACGGTCCGTGTCCGCGACCTGGTCAATCTGGAAAGCGGGTATCGCCTGCGAGTCGAGGTTGCCTACACGGCAGACCTCATCGGAGGAGATATCAACCTCGATTCGTTCGAAGTCCTGGAGGCACAGTGGTTCGCAACGGACCGCCTTCCGGAAGGCCTGCTGGAGTCACACCGAACCCTGATACAGAAAACACGCTGAGCTGGCCGATCCAGAAGTCGTTGACGCCGACATTCCTAGGCCCGAACGAACATGTTTCGGGTGACTCGGAAGACCGTGCCGAGGCGATGCAGCGGCTTGCATTCGTCAGGGCATCCGCGACCTTCACCGGTCACCATCCAAACCTTCACTTCTCGCTCCTGCATTGGGTTGTGGATGGCTGGCATGACCTTCTGTTACGGGAGATTTTCTACGCCGGTTTAGTGATTCTCTCTCGGCGCCTCACGAGCTTCGGTCTACTCGACGCCCTGCCGGTCGACCGGGTATGGGTTGGAATTCTTTCCAGCGACGCTTCTTCTTTCGGCGGCTTCCACTATCCCCGGCAGGGGTACCGGCACGTTCAGTTGGGCGCAGCGGTGACCAGCTACGGCCACCTGGCTGCATCTGGCCAGGAGCATACGACACTAACAGCGCTCGACTTGTTGCGGACGTATGCGCACGACTGTTTGCACTACGGCAGCTTCCGTGTGTATACGCTGCACAACGACGCACTGACCCGCGTTCGTTACGGCCTGAACCGGCGGGGCCTGAACGGATCACCCTACTCGCCCCGTGACCGGCCGGGCTCGCGGACGACTCGCAACCTTGGAATCGTGACGGAAGGCGCTGTTGACCGTGAGGCCCGCGTCATCGTCCGTCAAGTCGCGGCGATGTACAAGCTGAATGCCTGGCGCACCGCGTTCGATGGCCTGGTATTCCGCGACGCTACGGGCCAGCTCTCGGACACCGACCGGGCCAGCCTTGCAGCACTGACGGAGCCTGTCGGTGTCGCAAATCAAGGCAGATACTTGGCCGCTATGGCTTCCTACGAACGAGTGGTGAACGCTCGCTACCAAGCTTTCCTAGACGAAATTGGCGGCAGCGATCAGGAAGAGCTACACGCTGCGATCATCCGAGGAACTCTAAGCGGCGATCAGTCGGAAGTGCATGCCTGGCTGGAGGACCGTCATGGTCCGAACGCCTTCGATCAGCTGTTTCGCGCCAATACGGACTGAAACGTAGTGCCGGAAATTACGATGTGCGCGTCAGGGGGTCCGGTGACTGTCGACCATTTCCGAGATGACCCATTCGGAGACGACGAGGGAGAGGGTGAGAAGTGGTGGTGGGATGATGACGACGGGTACGAGTACAGGCTTGATGCGGATGGTGAAAGTGCGGGAGGTGGTCATTCCGTCGGGAGCGCTGGCACTGGTGGTGCCGGGGGTTCAGGTGGTGGCGCCGTTCGTCGACGCTCGGGTGCTGGCGGAGTACGCACGGGAACGGAGCATTCTGCCTCCGGGCTACCGGGTGCTGCCGGTCGTGGGGCTAGGGCGGATCGCGATCCTGTGATCTCGGTGCAGCGGTCGGGGGCGGGCTCATGACGGCGGTCGTGGCGGCGGGTACGGCGGATCTGGTGCCGGCCGGGGTGAGTTTCTCCGGGTATCCGGTGTGGCTACGTGAGGACGGTGCCGTGTCGGTGGTGGAGGTGTGGGAGGTGCTGTTCCCGGGCTGGATCGTGGCGGGGGAATCCTCCCCGGCCTGACCCGATTCGATGGGACTGCCTCAGCTTTGGTGAGACAGGACACTCGCGACCGCCATCGGGCCCACCATGATCGCGACTCCGTGACCCGCAATGCGACAACGATGATTGTCGGAAAAGATCGCCGTGCAGGTACGATGCCCAGCACGGATAGCCTTTCAAGCTGGCCATGCCGGTTCGATCCCGGTCACCCGCTCCACGTATCCGGCGCGCTGCCGTCAGGCCGACGGCACGAGAGTCGTCAGGCAGAACGGGTGACCCGCCGGGTCGAGGAGCACACGCCACCGGTCCGGGGATGGCTGCTCGTCGGCAGGCCGTGCGCCGAGGGCAATCGCCTGAGCCTGCGCCGCTTCAAGATCCTCGACTGCGAACTCCATGTGCGCCTGCTGCGGGGTAGCGCCCGTGGGCCACGTCGGGGGCCGATGGTCCGGGACCCGTTGCGCTGTGATCCAGACAGCCGGGCCCTTGACCGCGACGAAGTCCTCACTGCTGAAAGCGATCGCGCCACCGGTCAGCTCCGCGTAGAACCGAGCCAACGCATGAGGCTCGGAGCAGTCGAACGAGATCGCCGCCAGGCGTGCAACACCAACCACCGCTTGCGCTCCCCACCAATTGATCATCAGCAGCTGGCCGGCACTGCTTGCAGCCGCTGACACATCCCGTATGACAGGCGTACCAACGATAACGTCAGCAACGTCAGCTGCTGACAGGCAACGCCCAAGGCGGATGGCCCGGATGGCCAGCCCCCGATGGCCCCGGCCGGAGGCGAGACGTTCCGGAGGGCTTCGCTCGGCGGTGCCGGTAACGTCTGGGTGTGAACGCCACCCTCGTCGCCCAGGGCCTGGCTGCCGGATACGGCGGGCGAGCGCTGTTCAGCCAGGTCGATCTGGTGCTCGGCCCAGGCGATGTGATCGGAGTGGTCGGGGCGAACGGCGCGGGCAAGTCCACCCTGCTGCGCATGCTCGCGGGCTTGGCCAGCCCCGAGCACGGCACGGTGGTACGCACCCCGTCGACGGCCTCGGTCGGCTACCTCGCGCAGGAGCCCGATCGCCGTCCCCGCGAGACCGTGCATGGCTTCCTCGCCCGGCGCGCTGACGTGACCGACGCCCGGCGCCGGTTGGATGACGCGGTCGCGGCCCTGTCCCGTCAGGAGCCCGGTTCGGACGACGCCTACTCGACAGCGCTGGACCGCTGGCTCGCGCTGGGGGCCGCCGACTTCGACGAACGCGCGGCGGTGGTGGCGGCCGACATCGGGCTCACGATCGACCTGAACGTGCCGATGACGGCGTTGTCCGGGGGCCAGGCGGCCCGCGCGGGGCTCGCCGCTCTGCTGCTCAGCAGATTCGACGTCTTCCTGCTCGACGAACCGACCAACGACCTCGACCTCGACGGGCTGGCCCGGCTGGAGACGTTCGTCACGGGGCTGCGGGCCGCGGTGGCGGTCGTCAGCCATGATCGGGAATTTCTCGCCCGTACCGTCACCGCGGTGCTGGAGCTGGATCTCGCCCAGCAACAGGTCAGCTTCTTCGGCGGCGGTTACCAGGCCTACCTCGACGAACGGGAGGTGGCCCGGCGGCACGCCCGGGAGGCCTATGAGCAGTACGCCGACCGCCGCGGCGCGCTGACCGAACGCGCCCAGACCCAACGGACCTGGATGGACAAGGGCGTGCGAAACGCCCGCCGCAAGTCCACCGACAACGACAAGATCGGGCGAAACCTGCGCGCTGAGACGTCGGAGAAGCAGGCCGCCAAGGTCCGGCAGACCGAACGCCTGATCGAACGCATGGAAGTCGTCCCTGAACCGCGCAAGGAATGGGAGCTGCGGCTGCGGATCGCGGCGGCCCCGCGCTCCGGTGCCGTGGTCGCCGTGCTGACCGACGCGGTCCTACGTCGCGGCAGCTTCACCCTGGGACCGGTGACCGCGCGGCTGGACTGGGGCGACCGGGTGGCCATCACCGGGCCCAACGGAGCCGGGAAGTCGACGCTGCTGGCAGCGATCCTCGGTCACCTGCCGGTCGACGCTGGCCGGGCGTCGCTCGGTTCCGGGGTGCTGGTCGGCGAGGTCGACCAGGCTCGAGCGCTGTTCACCGTCGACGCCCCGGTTCTCGACGTCCTCGCCCGGTTGTTGCCCGAGCTGGTCACCGCCGACCTGCGGACTCTGCTGGCCAAGTTCGGCCTGCGAGCGGATCATATGAAACGGGCGGCCACGACCCTGTCACCCGGCGAGCGCACCCGCGCGGCGCTCGCGCTGCTGCAGGCACGCGGGGTCAATCTGTTGGTGCTGGACGAGCCGACGAACCATCTCGACCTCCCCGCGATCGAGCAGCTGGAAGCGGCCTTGGCCGACTACACCGGCACCCTGCTCCTGGTGACCCACGACCGCCGCATGCTCGAGGTGGTCCACACCACGCGTCAGTGGCAGGTCACGGCTGGTCAGGTCATCGAGGGGAGCTGAAGGCGCCGGCCCTGAAAACGCCGGCCGTCGCGGCCCCGGGTCCGCGATCCGTCAGGCACCATCGGATTTACCATGACGCTCGCCGACCAGCTGCCCGCAACTCCGGAGCCCGACGATATCTTCGACGCGTTCACCGCGTGGGCGCAGGGCCAGGGGCTCGCCCTGTACCCCGCGCAGTCCGAGGCGCTCATCGAGGTGGTCTCCGGTTCCAACGTCATCCTGACCACCCCGACCGGGTCCGGCAAGAGCCTCGTGGCCACCGGCGCCCATTTCACCGCGATGGCCCGCAAACAGCGCAGCTTCTACACCGCGCCCATCAAAGCGCTGGTGTCGGAAAAGTTCTTCGCGCTGTGCGCCACGCTCGGGACGGAACGCGTCGGGATGATGACCGGGGACGCCGCTGTCAACGAGGACGCTCCCGTCATCTGCTGCACCGCCGAGATCCTGGCCAACATCGCCCTGCGGGACGGTGCCGACGCCGACGTCGGCCAAGTCGTGATGGACGAGTTCCACTTCTACGCCGACCCCGACCGGGGCTGGGCATGGCAGGTGCCGCTGCTGGAGCTGCCCCGCACGCAGTTCATCCTCATGTCGGCGACCCTGGGTGACGTAAGCCGGTTCGAAACGGACCTCACCCGCCGGACCGGCCGTCCCACCGCGGTCGTCCGCTCCGCCGTGCGCCCGGTGCCGCTGTTCCACCACTACGTGACCACCCCGCTGCACGAGACGCTCGAAGAGCTTCTGAACACCCACCAAGCGCCTGTCTACGTCGTTCACTTCACCCAGGCGTCGGCGCTGGAACGGGCGCAGTCACTCATGAGCATCAACGTGTGCACCCGGGCGGAGAAGGACGCCATCGCCGAGATGATCGGCGGGTTCCGGTTCACCGCGGGGTTCGGCAAGACCCTGTCCCGCCTGGTCCGCCACGGCATCGGTGTCCACCACGCCGGCATGCTCCCCAAGTACCGGCGGCTGGTGGAGCTGCTCGCCCAGGCCGGGCTACTGAAGATCATATGCGGTACCGACACGCTCGGCGTGGGGATCAACGTACCGATCCGCACGGTCGTGTTCACCGCGCTGTCCAAGTACGACGGAACCCGGACCCGCCACCTGAGCGCCCGGGAGTTCCACCAGATCGCCGGCCGGGCCGGCCGGGCCGGTTATGACACGGTCGGCACCGTCGTGGTGCAGGCGCCCGAGCACACAGTGGAGAACGAACGCGCCCTGGCCAAGGCCGGCGACGACCCGAAGAAACGGCGAAAGATCGTCCGTAAGAAGCCGCCGGAGGGGTTCGTCTCCTGGGGCGTACCGACGTTCGAACGGCTCGTGGCCGCCGAGCCCGAGCCCCTGACGTCGAGTTTCACCGTCAGCCACTCGATGCTGCTCAACGTCATCAACCGTCCTGGCGACGCCTTCGCCGGCATGCGGCACCTGCTCACCGACAACCACGAGCAGCGTCCGGCGCAACGCCACCACATCCGCCGGGCCATCGCCATCTACCGGGCGTTGCTCGCCGCTGGCATCGTCGAGAAACTCGCCATCCCGGACGAGACGGGACGCACTGTGCAGATCACCGTCGACCTGCAACTCGACTTCGCTCTCAATCAGCCCTTGTCGCCCTTTGCGCTCGCCTCGCTCGAGCTGCTCGACCGGGGCTCGCCGAGCTATCCGCTGGATGTTCTATCGATCATCGAGGCCACGCTGGACAATCCACGCCAGGTCCTTTCCGCGCAACAGTTCAAGGCCCGCGGTGAAGCCGTCGCCCAGATGAAGGCGGACGGCGTCGAGTACGAGCGTCGCCTTGAGCTGCTCGACGCCGTCACCTACCCCAAGCCGCTGGACGAGTTCCTCGGTGCCGCGTTCGCGATATACCGGCGTGGCCATCCCTGGGTTGACGATCACGAACTCGCACCCAAATCGGTGGCCCGGGACATGTACGAGCGAGCCATGACCTTCGTCGAGTACATCGGCTTCTACGGCTTGGCCCGCTCCGAGGGGCTGCTCCTGCGCTACCTGGCCGACGCCTTCAAGGCCCTGCGGCAGACGGTGCCCGAGGACGCCCGGACCGAGGAGCTCACCGATCTGACCGAATGGCTGGGCGAGCTGGTCCGGCAGGTCGACTCGAGCCTGTTCGACGAGTGGGAGCAGCTGCGCAACCCGACGCCGGACGCGCCTTCGGCGCGGATCGACGAACGGCCACCCGCGGTGACGACCAACATCCGCGCGTTCCGGGTCCTCGTCCGCAACGCGCTGTTCCGCCGGGTGGAGCTGGCCGCGCTGCGCCGCTACGACGATCTCGGCGCGCTCGACGCCGACGCGGGCTGGGACCGTGACCGGTGGGCACAGGCCCTCCAGCCGTACTTCGACCTGCACGGCGAGATCGGCACCGGACCCGACGCCCGCGGACCGGGACTCCTCATCATCAACACCGAGCCGGGACGCTGGACGCTTCGGCAGATCTTCGACGATCCGGCCGGCGACCACGACTGGGGCATCAGCGCCGAGGTGGACCTTGCCGCCTCGGACGAAGCCGGCGCCGCCGTGCTGCACGTCACCGCCGTCGATCAGCTGTAGGGCGGGCGGATGACCGCGACCGGGCAGAGCGCGTAGCGGGCACACTGATCGCTCACGGAGCCGAGGAGGAGTTCAGCGAAGCCCCCGTGCCCGCGGGCGCCCGTCACCAGCAGCTGCGAGGTCGTGGACTCCAGCAGCAGGGCACGGGCGGCCGAGTCGACGACCACCTCGCTGCTGACGCACAGCCGTGGTGAAACGTCCCGCAGCCCCTTGGCGAGCGCATCGTCGAGCACATCGTTTGCCTGATCGACAAGAGCTCGGCCGGACGAGGCGAGAAACTCCGGATAGGGCGTGGACGCCACCTCCAGCGCGTGTATAACCCGTAGCGGTACGTCACGGTATGTCGCCGCACGGGCCGCCCACGCCAGCGCGGCCAGCGACGATGGCGAACCGTCCACACCGACAGCCACCGGCCGGCGGTCGCCGGGCACACCGAAGCCCCGCCCCCGCACGACGACGGCCGGAACCGCGCCGTGCTGGACGACCGTCTGGCCCACCGACCCGCGGGGAGAGCAATGGAGCAGGCCATGATCGCACGAGCCCACGACCACCATCGGCGCGTGCTTCGACGCCGCCAGCAAGGCGATCACCGCGGGCTCGTGGACCACCCGCCGGACTACCGCGGGAGGTGGCTGGCAGGCCGGGAGCCGAGCAACCGCCGAGTCGAGAACCGCAGCCGCCGTCGCGGTCAACCCATCACGATCAGTAACGTACGCTTGCCGGTGAACGGTCCTGGGCTGGCCGTCCGCGGTCCATGCCAGCACGGCGGTCACAGAGCGCCGATGCATGGCCGCGGTATGCCAGGCCCATCGCAGTGCCTCGACAGAACCCGGCGAGCCGTCCACCCCGGCAACGATCCCTGGCCGCGCGAAGATACTACCGTCTGTCATTGCCGTCCTCCCCACACCGCTCTGGGCGCCGCTCGCTTTGATCATTACGCTGAGGGCGCCCGGGTGCGGGGAGCATCCGGACACAGTGGCGCAGACGTCTGCTGGAAACGCCTGCCTCGGCTGCCCGGCACGGCTGCCCGGCACGGCTGTCTGGCGGCGGATGCCTGGCACGGCCACGCGGAAGCACCGGCGGGGCACTGGTCACAATCGCGGCGTCAGGCTCCGGCGGGGGCCCCTGCCCGGAGAGGAGGGTGGTCGCGTTACCCGGACGCGCTCGAGGTGGACGCGCGCAGCATCGCCCGGACCCGCATGAGCGCGAAACCAAGAAGATTGCGTCCCGGCCAGGCTGACGGAGCCTGCGCACGGGCGTCGTCAGCGGCCAAGCCGATCCCCCACACCCGGTCCAGCGGACTCGCCTCCACCAGTACCCGCTCGCCGGTACCGAGCAGATAATTACGCAACGGCGGATGCTGGTCGAACTTCGCGGCGTTGCCCTGGACCACGATGTCGAAGGAGCACTCGCTCCACACCGCCTCATCGAAACCGCGGACCTGCCGGCCGTGCTTTTTCGCGGCTGCCGGATCAGCTGCGGCGAGAACCGCCCGTGCCGCGGCCATGTCGCCGAACAGCCGGGCCTTGCGCTCCATCATGAAATGCTCAGCCGTCGGATAACGCAGACCGTCCACAGTGAACGCGGAGGGCCACCATTGGCTCAGGCAGCCCACGCCGACGCCACGGCCGCTGCCCCGCGGTGGATGGTGCCCCCAGAAAAACAGGAGATCCAGCGCGTGCCCGGCCTGTTCCAGCAGGACCAGATCCTCGACCTGGGAGGCGTTCGCCGGCGTGGTCACGGCCTGATGGTCGCACGAGTCGCCTCTCCTTCAACGGCATTCCCACCAGTCGGACCACCCCTGCCCTCAACCGGCCGGGACGGTGCTTCAGCTGGCCGGGGCCGCGTTTCAGCCGGCCGGGACGGTGACCGCCGATCGCGTTGAACCGCCGAACGCCGTGCGGGACGCCCGGCGCAACGTTGCGGTACCGGCGGTAGGAAGAGGGCTACGATCTGCAAGTCGCATGACAACTGCATCGGTGAGACCTTTGTCAGAAGGACCCTTGCCCGTATGGAAAATCTTTGCTATATGGTCCTTGTTACGGACCTGTCATCGTGCGCATGTGTCATTGACCCAGTCGGCGAGCCGCCCTCTCAGGCTGATCTCCCCCGGGTTCCGCGAGACACGATCAGCAAGATCACGGATGTCCCCGTCCGGTGCGAGATCACGTACGACCAGAGCCGCCAAGCGGGCCGTCTGCGCGCTCGCACGGATGTCGGCGGACCGCGCGTCGATCTGAGCACAGACCGCGCTGGTACCAGCCTGCCTCGTCTCCTGCGACACCGAGGCACAACCGACGAGCCCGACGAGCCCGACAAGCCCGACGAGCCCGGTGGCGACCGCCACCGTCGCCACCGGCCGCAGCATCGGTAAGAGCCTGTCGCGAGCCACGGGCAGCCCCCTCTCCGGGTGTTCCGCGCGCCGCCTGCATCCGCCCGCGGTATCCCGGTGACGGTATCCGCCCGCAACGCCGCATCCAACGCGACCGCGCCGATTCACAACAGTCCGGTTGAGGACACCGCCTCGGCCGAGGGCGGCACGAGCCGGCTAACGTCGGGTGGTGCGAGTAGCGACGTGGAATATCAACTCGGCGAAGGCGCGGCAGGCGCGTCTGATCGAATGGTTGGACCGGGTCCAGCCGGACGTGGTCTGCCTACAGGAGACCAAGCTTTCCGACGACGCCTTCCTGGAGCTCTTCGATGAAGATCTCTTCCGGCGCGGCTACACCGTCGCACATCACGGGGAGGGCCGATGGAACGGCGTCGCGATCTTCTCGCGAGTCGGCCTGGGCGACACCGAGCGGGGACTCGCCGACGCTCCCGGCTTTCCCGGGCCAGAACCGCGGGCGCTGGCCGCGACCTGCGGCGGCATCCGAGTCTGGTCGCTTTATGTGCCAAACGGCCGGGCAGTGGACGATCCGCACTATACCTATAAGATCAATTGGCTCGCCGCGCTACGGGTATGCGTGGAAAAAGCCCTGACGACCACGCCGGTACTCGCCTGCGGTGACTTCAACATCGCTCCCACCGACGCCGACGTATGGGACCCGGCCGACTTCGTCGGCGCCACCCACGTCACCGAGGCCGAGCGACAGGCCCTGCGGGAGCTCACCGCCCTCGGCCTGGTGGACGTCACGCGTGAACGGTGGCCGGACGAACAGATCTTCACCTACTGGGACTACCGGTCGCTGATGTTCCCGAAGAACAAGGGAATGCGCATCGACCTCGCTCTTGCCAGCGGTCCGGTCGCCGAGCGGGTGCGAGCGGTCTGGGTTGACCGGCAGACCCGCAAGGGCACAGGCGCATCCGACCACGCACCGGTGGTCGTCGACATTGACGAGGCACCGGATGGGGACATCGGCCCGATGGTCCCGCCACCCTCCCCGCCCTCCCCGCGCGCGCAGCGCCGCCGGCTGACCGGCTGACCGGCAATAGGGGTGTGGAGAAACGCGAAGAGGAAGTCCCGAGCGCGACGGCGAACTCGGCCTGGGTCAGGCCGCTGTCAGCCAGGCCACGACCTCGCGTGGCGCGGTCAAGGGCCATCAGGCACCCCCTTGATACGTCCGTGGGTGGGTGGGCCGGCCGGACACGGCACAGGTCGACGACACCGATGAACGGCGCGCGGCGGTGCGGTTATCGTGCGTCCGCGTAACTGACGTTGACGGTGGTGAAGCCCACCGCGCTGAACAGGCCCCGCAACATTCCGGTGGTGTTCCGTTCGGCCAGGGTCAGGACGGAACCATCGGTCTTCGCCGCCTGAGTCATCCTGTCCGCGGTTATCACATAAAGTTGGCGATCGTCACTGGCGCTGCCGCTGAGAAAGCCGCCGATCCGGTCCAGCACGCCTTTCTGCCGGGCGACGACATAACTGTGTTCCGGATCAACTTTCGGTTCCGACAGAGTCGGTACCGGCAACCGGACGGACACCGTCCGTCGGTCTTCGGAGACTGTCACCGCATTCTTGTCGATCTTTCCGAAATCAACGACGGCGTCGACGCTGCCGACGCCTACGAACAAAGTCCGCTCGCCCCGCAAAGCGGCTGGTATGAACTTGGTCTCGTCCGCCAGATCGACAACGACCTCGAAATGGGCGCTGGCCGCGTGGTAGTCACTGAGATCGGTCAGGGAACGCAGCACCGCGGGCGGGCTACGGTCGATCGTTTCCCGGCCGAACGGGTTTGTCAGCGACGGCCGCCAGCCGCTGACAAAGCCGATTCCAGCGAACACCAGTACCGCACCGACAAGGACAAGAAACAACCGCGTGATACGCGGGCGGACCCGCAGCAGCGCGACGGCACCGGACATAATGCCGGATCTTTCACTCATGACCGCTGATGTACCCAGAAACGCCCATCGTCACGCACCGACGGCCGGACGATGATCCAAACCCGGCCAGGGGATGCACGATCACGGCTCCAGCCGCGCCTGGCGGCCCTTGGGGGGACTTGAGGGGACTTGAGGCGACTCGGTCACGGAGCGGTCCCGATCGGCCCGGAGCGCTCGGACCGCGACCGAGCGGTGGGGACGAGGCCCTGGCCGTCGCTGGACCGGCTCGTGTCCGTCCGCGCCAGAATGATCGCGGTACGGTCGTCACTCGGACGCCCAGGCGCATGCGCGCGAACCGCTTCGAAAACCGCGTCCAATAACTCGTGAGGACGTCGTGACCGGGCCCGCAGGATCTCCGCGACAAGCCTGTCCTCACCGAACTGCTCACCGCTTGCGTTGCGGGCTTCGGTCAGGCCATCGGTGTAGATGAACAAGGCGTCGCCGGGCCGCAGCCGCAGGGTCGCGGTCGCCCAGGCGCCAGGAGCGGCCAACAGGCTGGATACCAGTGGCCCGGTGGCGGTGAGCGCGACGACAGCCGCGGTCGGTTCCGCGGTCGGTTCCGCGGTCGACGGAGCCGACCAGATCTCCCCGGATCTGCCGGGGCGAGCAACGGGTCGGCCGGTCCGGCCTTGCCGGTCCGGCGGGCAGCCCGCATCGGGCCGGGGCTCCGGTGACTCCGCGCGGGCCTCCCCGCTCGGTTGCGCCGATGCGGCCGGAACCCCGGCGGCGGCGAACCGCTCTGGCGACGGGCCCGAGCGGCGCAGCAGCAGCCCCTGCGGATGGCCTGCGTTGGCATATTCGACCGTCCCGCTCGCCGGGTCGACCACAGCGACCACGGCAGTGGCGAAGACCTCGTCTGTCTCGCCCAGATTGTCCACGACCCATTCGATGGCCGCGCCGGGGTCGGACACCCCTCCGGTCAGCGCCGCGCCCAGCAGCTGTTTGAGCCGCAACGCGTACACACCAGCCGCCGACCCGTGACCGGAGACATCGCCGACGACCACACCGACCCGGCCGCCGGGCAGGTCGACCGAATCGAACCAGTCACCCGCCAGCTCCCCCTCAGCCGGATCAACCCGCCCGCGCACGATCAGCCCGGACGCGTGCAGGGTGGACGGGGTAAGGGCGTCACGCAGGGCGACTACAGCGGGCCCCTCCTGGGCAAGCGCCTCCCAGAGCCGGTCGTTCTGCCGGACAAGGCGCACCAGCTGTGCCCGCATCGCGTCCACGTTGCCGGCGAGCTCGACAAGCTCCTTGGGGCCGACCGCGGGAACGCGGGTGTCGTAACGTCCCGCGGCGACCGCGTTGACCGCGCGGCGCAACGAGGCGATCGGCCGCAGCAGCCAGCGACGCACCACAACGCTCAGCGTGACCACGATCACCGCAACCAGGAACACCGCGGTGCCCAGTGAGCTGAGCAGCAGATCCTGAGCACCGGCAACCCGGCCAACGGTGGATATCTGCTCCCGGGAAATCATGATCTCCAGATTGGTCACATCGGTGCGCAGCGCGCTCAGCCGAGTCCGAGCCATCACGGACTTCTCGACGTCACGGGCAGCCACCACAGCGCCGCCGCTCATAGCCGCCAGCTCCGGCCGCGCCACCTCCGAAAGCCATGCCTCATGTGCTCGAGTGACCTTGTGCAACTGGATGATCAGCGTGGCCCGGTCACCCAGCAGCGCTTCCAGCCGCGCATAGTGCACCGGGATCAGCTTGCCGGCCTCGTCGAAGGAGTCGAGGAAGGAGCGGTCCTCGGTGATCAGATAGCCGCGAACGCTGCTCTCCTGGTCGACGTAGTCGGCGAGGAGCATGGCCGCGGTGGTCGCGGCGGGGTCCAACCGGTTGCCCCGCTCGGCCGTGGCGTGGTCGGCCCGCACCGCTGAGTAGACCGCAACCCCGAGTGTCGCGATGCCTACGACCAGGGCCAGGGCCACCATCATCCGGATGCCCCGGCGCAGACCCGCGACCTCGGCCACGGTGACTCCCTTCGCTCCCTCGGAACCCTCGCCACCTGGATGCCGGGCTCGAAGCATTCTCGCCCAGCACGATGACGGCGCCGCGCGCAGCCGGACGCTCCTGACGGGTGACGAACCTCCCACTGGACGGGCCGGCCGCCCACCGGTCGTGCCCAGGGCGGGCTGGGTGGCGCCTTCCTCAGGGAGAGTTAATGATCGCCGTTGTTCACAACACTTCTCCATCCGTTACGCTCTGCCTGGTCAACGCTTACCAGCTGGGAGGCGATGCCACACGAATCCGACACCGGCAGCCAGCCCCGGCGGCCAGCCAGCGTCGGCAGCCAACCAGTGTGGGGAAGCAACCAGCGCGGGGAAGCGAGGAGGCAATCACGTAATGACGGCGGAGACTCCGGCGAGGCCACCGCGGGTGCGAACAAAATCACGACGGCAGGCTCGCACGGACCTGCCGCAGCCACCGGCCGACGCCGCCATCTGGAGCCAGGGGCTCACCAGGCAGTACGGCACCCGGCGCTCCGTGGACCGGATCAACCTGCATGTTCCCACCGGGGCGTTGTCGGGCTTCGTCGGGCCGAACGGAGCCGGTAAGACGACCACGCTGCGGATGCTGCTCGGGCTGATCCGCCCCACTGGCGGCCACGGTTTCGTGCTCGGGCACCCTGTCGGCAGCCCCGCGGGCTATCTGTCCCGGGTCGGCGCGATGATCGAGGGGCCGACCTTCCACCCCGGGCTCACCGGGCGCGCCAATCTGCTGCTGCTGGCCCGCCTGCGCCGGCTCGGCCCGGAACGGGTCGCCGAGACGTTGGACACGGTCGGCCTGACCAGCCGGGCCGACGACCGGTTCTCCCTCTACTCGCTGGGCATGAAACAGCGACTGGGAATTGCCGCCGCGCTGTTGCCCGGCCCCGAGCTCCTGATCCTCGACGAACCGACCAACGGGCTGGACCCAGCGGGCATCCGTGAGATCAGAAGCCTGCTGAAGGACCTCGCCGGGGCACGGATGACGGTTTTCGTTTCCAGCCACCTGCTGTCAGAGGTCGAGCAGATCTGTGACCATCTGGTCATGATCCGGACTGGCCGGCTGCTCTTCCAGGGGCATGTGACCGACCTGTTGGCCGCCGAGGATCCACGGCTCGTGCTGACGCCTGAGCATGCGGGAGACACCGAACGCCTCGCCGCTCTGCTGCGCGACCACGGCCTGCGGGTGGATCCGCCGGAGCCCTCGACCGAGTCAGTGAGCGTGCACGCCCCCGAGGCGGTGGCCGCGAACCTCAATAAGATCGCTATGAAAGCGGGGATCACGCTGCGCGCGCTGACCGCGTACCGGCCCACGCTGGAGGAGACCTTTCTGGTGGCGACCGGCGGGGTCGACGGGGATCTGATCCCGCGTAGCCGCAGTTCACCGGATGCCTCGGTCGGCTTCCACTCACCCCGTGTGCCGGCCCAGGACATCCCTGGACGTGTTTCATGACGCCGATGTTCCGAGCCGAGTGGGTCAAGATCGGCCGCCCTCGATTCTTCTTCGGCACGCTCGCGGCCATCGCCGCCGTGGCAGCGCTCGGCGCGGTATTGACCATGCTGTCGGTCGGGCACAGCGATTACGACGGCGTGCCCGTCACGGCAACCGCGCTGGCCGCTGCGGACGGGGTCATGCAGGGGCTGGAGGCCGTCAGCATCCTGCTCGGGGTGATGGCCCTCGCGGTCACCGCCGCCGTGATCGGCTCCGACTTCACCCATGGGACGCTGCGTAATCAGCTCATAGCCTATCCCCACCGGCTTCGCCTGCTCGCGGGCAAATGCCTTGCGCTGGCGGCTTTCGTCACTGTGATGGTCACCGCGGCGATGGCGGTGGCCGCCGCCATGTCGTTCGCGATCGCGCCCGCGACGGGCGTGAGTACCGCGGCCTGGCACAGCAGCGCTGGTCTGGTCGAAATCGGCAAGGGATACCTGAACGTGCTCATGGCATCCCTGGGATACGCGACCATCGGCGTCCTGGCGGGGGTCGTGTTCCGTTCCCCCGCCGCGGCGGTGTCGGTGGGCCTTGCCTACGCCCTGCCGCTGGAGATGCTGGTATCGCGCATCTGGAGCCCGGCGGCGACCTGGTTGCCCGCGCGGCTCATGGACACCTTCGCCGCGGGCGCGCACGGGTATCACATCACCTACGCCGCGGCCGGCGGCCGGATTCTCCTCTTCTGCGCGGCGGCCGTGGTGGTCGCCGCCGGGCTGTTCAGGCACCGTGACATCACGTCCTGACCAGGTTTGGAGCGACCGGCAATAGGGGATGCGCCCTCGCGGGGCCAGGGCAGGCACCTCGCGTCATCGCTCCCCGTCCATCGCCGCGCGACGCACGGGTACCCCGGCTCGTCGGTCGCCACCCAACACCTCCGGTGGCTCCCTCCGCCGCCTCGCGATCCATCCACCCGGGCGCCGCTTCCTGATCGAACGCCCTATTGCCGGAGCCTGTGAGAGGCTCCGGCAGGTCGCTCTCAGGGCAGTACGGCACGCAGGTCGACACGCATCAGCCACTGGTCGAGCTTGAACGGTGGATACGGCCAGGGGATGGCGTCGAGCACCAGCTGGTTGACGGGGAGCCACATCACTCCGCGGTGCGCGTCGACAGCGCCTCGCCGGACACCGATGTAGCGGGTGGAGGGGCCGCGCAGGCCGCGCAGGCCGATATCCACCGGCCGGCCCACCACGAAGGTCATGTGCCGTCCCTGGCCCGACGGCCGGATGACCTGCACCGTACCGTCGAGCCCGGCGAGCACAACCGCCCCGCTGGCCGGATCGAAGACGATGCTGCGGATGAGGCCGCCCTCGCCGGTGCCCGCGACGAAGTACTCGGGCGGGTTCAGCGCTCCCCAGCTTTGCGCCGGCCAGCCGTCGACCGTCGGCGTGCGGCTGACCAGGCCGCGCTCACTGCCGATCTTGGGATAGACCGCGAGGGTGGCGGCACGCAGTCCGTCCGCCCTGGTACGGGCAACGTACAGGGTGCCGTTCCCGTCGAAGCAGGCGGTCTCCATCCGGGAGTTGTCCACCGCGGCACGTATCGGGAGGCTGCGCGGAGTGATTCTCCCGGCTGCCCGGCTCCCGGTGCCCGCGGCGTAGGAGAACTCCTGGATGGGAAACGAAACGACCCGGTTGTCCGCTGTCCGGCAATCGCTGATCAGCACAAACCGTTCATCGCCGGCCCTGCTGGTAGGATCAGCGACAACCTCGCGGGGGCTCACCACCACCGGTATACCGAAGACGTGGGTCTCGGGGTACTGCCAGCTGGCGCGTACCCGGCCCGCGGTGTCGACGACCAGCAACGCGCCTTGCTCCGTGCCGAGGCTCCCAGCGCCGAAGTACTGCGCGATCACCAGATGACCGCTGGCCGGCAGCTTGCTGATCGCCGCCGGGCCACGGGGCGATCGCGGTTCGCCCCTGGCCTCACGCGGAAAGGCCCTTCCCGACGTTTCCGGCGGCGCGGTCGCGGCCAGCTGGTCCGTCGTCCACGAATGGGCCGGGTCGTAACGCCACGATCCGCCCCGCGCCGGGCGGCGGATCTGCCCGAGCGTGGGCAGCTCCCCGTAGACAGCCGTGTCCCACCCGAAATAAGGCATGGCCGATACGAACATCACCCGTTCGTCCGGACCCGCACCGATCACGGCCACGTCGGCCACGTCGGCTCCGCCAACGCCGCGGAACCTCGTTTCGGCCCGCGGCAGCTCCGTCCGCCCAGTGCTCGACGGTATGACCAGCCGGGTGAAACTCACCGAAGCCGGCTCGAACACCGCGAGCTCCATGCCCGTCCCGGTCGGCTGTGCCTGGTTGTCCGAGAAGGGCGTGGTGGCGGTGAACACCGTCCCATCGGATGTGACCGTGGACATATAGGCGGCCTGGCCGGGACCAAAGCCCCAGCCCGCAACACCGACTGTCGCAAGCTGGGTGTCTCCGGCACGGTCCCCGAAGCTGCCGGGCGCGCCGAACAACACGAGCGCGTCGGACGGAGTGGCCGGCCGTGGCCCACCCAGTAGTTTTGCCAGGCCCGTAGCCGCGAGGGCACCGAGACCACTCGCGGCGGCACCGACCACGACCCGGCGGCGGGTTGCGCCCCGGTGCCTCCCCCGGGCCCCGCCCCGGCCGGTTTCCGGCGCCGCCGGCACCGCTGCCGGGACGGGGCCCGGGACAGCACCACCAGTCAGATCCGCCGCCGGCATGGGCCACGGCGCGGCCCGCTCCCCAGCTGCCACGGCGAGCCCGTGACCACCCGCGGCCCGGTCGATGCCGCCACCCGGCCCGATATTCTGAGCGGCGTCGCCGGATACATCCCTGGGCGCGGGCGGATAGTCCCCCGACGCGGATTTCCGACGCATGGCTCCTAGTCTCCGATGAAGACCGTGCCATGGATGCTCCGGACCAAAAAAACGGCGAGGTGAGCTACCGCTCGGCGCGAGAGCTGCTGGACAGTGCCGCGGACCGCGGCGGGCGTTGCGTCGGCAGCCCGGGATCCGCGACCGGCTGGTGGGTAGCAGGCCCGGCCGGCCGCTGTGCCGCGACCGGGACGCTCAGATCCGACGCTGCCGGCCGGTGTGCCCGCAGCATCATGAAACCGGTCATGGACGCGGTCACCGCCTGGCAGACGAGCGCGGCAACCGCCGTGGCGAACAGGTCGCCGCCGGCCGCGGCCAAGGCGGCGCCGGTGATGACCGTACCGGCCGCGAGCACGCCCACCACCTTCTGCTGGCCGGCCCCCAGCAGGTAGTTGGTGAACAGCAGCGTCACGGCGAGACAGGTCATGGCGAGCGCCAGAACCCACAGCGCGGGCGCGCCCGCGATCAGGTGCGGGCCGAAGACGACCGAAAGCATGGGGGCGGCCACGACCGCGCCCAGCCCCACCAGCAGCAGGCCGGGGGCGACCACCCAACCCACCGCCGCGAGCAGGGCCGCCGTGGCGGGACGGCCGCGCTGCCGGCGTTGGGCCGCCTCCGGAAGCAGGAAGTTCGCGACCGCCAGGCCGATGAACACCGGCACCTTGCAGGCGGTCGCGATAGCCGCGTACGCCCCGGCCTCGGCGGGGTTGAGCCAGCCGACGATGACCACATCCATGTTCTGCAGCATCGCCAGCGGCACGAGCGCCCCGAGCGCGGTTATCGTGTCGCGCCGGAGAGCGTGCCTGGTCCGCACCCGTTGGCCGCTGGCCCGCCGGCGACCCCCATCCGCGGGCACGGATCGGGGGCCCGGCAGTTCATGCCTGCCATGCGCGCTCAGGGCCGTACGCCGACGGGCGTGTTCAGCGGCACACAACACACCGACAATCAGCCCAAGGCCCGCGCCGTTGACTCCGAATCCGGCGAACACCAGGGCAATGGTAACGACGATTCGGCCAATGCCCTCAAGTACGAAGTTGCCGGCGAGCTCCTGGTAGGCACGACCCGCCTGCAATAGTCCGCGCTCAACCGAAAGTGAGACCCAAATCGCTGCCGCCGCAATTGCCTCGGCAATCGCGAAGGGATGCGGATAAGACAGGATCGCGGCAACCGGCCCGTCTGCCAACAGACCGAGTACGCAGGTGACGGCAGCCGCGACAGCGCAGACAACACGCAGCCGGTGAATCCAGAAACCGCGCGCGTGCTGGCTGTCACCGGAACCGGGTATGCCCCGCCGCACCACCGCGACCTGCAACGCCGAGCCGCCCATCGAAAGTATCAGGAAAATCCCGGTCTGAACGACCAGCGCACCGTAACCGGTGGCATTGAGTACGCGCGCAAGCACCAGATTGGCCAGGAGATTTCCGCCATTGACGGCAACCCCGGCAACCGCGAGCGACCCAGGGCCGGAGAGCACCCGCGCAAACAGCCCACGCCCGGCGATCGCCATCCACCTTCCTCCCGCACACTTTGGTGCCCGGCCCGGTGCCGACGTTTTGCCGCCATTTCCCGAGCGTCGTCTACCCACCGTAGGCCAACGCCACACCCGGCCGGCATCGGGTACCGGCGATCTGGCACCATCGTCGCGCGGAGTATGGCGTGCTGCGTGCGCGGCGGCGCGGCCGGACTGTGCCGAAAACAACAGGGCAAGCTGGGAGCCCAGCTGAAGGGAGTAAACCGGATGCCCGCAATTGCGGCACCCGCGGGCGGCCTGGGCCGGCAGCTGGATGCGCTCGCCGGGCGCCACGTGGTGTTTCTCAACTGGCGTGACCTTGAACACCCCCAGGCCGGCGGCGCCGAGCTGTACTGCCAATCGGTCGCGGAACGGTTCGCCGCGGCCGGCGCGCGGGTGAGCCTGCTCACCTCCCGCCCGGCCGGCACACGACGATCGCAGATCGTACGGGGTATCACCATCAACCGCTCAGGCGGGACGTTCGGGGTGTATCCAGCCACGCTGGCTCGCCTTCTCCGTGACCGGCACAGCATCGACGCGGTGGTGGACTGCCAGAACGGCATCCCGTTCTTCAGTCCGCTGGTGCTGCCGGCCACCCCGGTCGTCCAGATTCTGCACCACGTCCACCAGCGCCAGTTCCCGCTCTACTTCCCGGCGCCGGTGGCCAGGATCGGACAGCTCCTGGAGACCCCGGGCAGCCGGTGGGTGTACCGGCGGTGTCCGGTGGCCGTCGTGTCACCCTCGACGCGGGACGAAGCGTGGGAGATCCTGAGGCTGCGCGGGCCGCGTTTCATCGTGCCCGGCGGTGTCGATACGCCCCGGGATGACGGGCCGAGCCGGCCCGCTGACCGGCCGACCATCGTCTGCGTGGGCCGGCTCGTCCCGCACAAACGACTGCATCTGCTGCTGGACGCCCTTCCCGCGCTTCGCGCAGCCCACCCCGGGCTGGTCGTCGACCTGGTCGGCGACGGACCGGACCGGGAACGCCTCGGCCGGCACGCGGCCGGGCTCGGTCTCGGCGACGACGTTGTGCGCTGGCATGGCTACGTGGAGGACAGGCAACGGGACCAGCTGCTCTCCACGGCCTGGTTGACCGTCAATCCGTCCCATGGCGAAGGATGGGGCCTGTCCGTGCTGGAGGCCAACGCCCATGGCGTACCGGCGGTGGCATTCCGGGTACCCGGGCTGCGCGATGCCGTCCGCCATGGCCATACCGGCTGGTTGGCGGACGATGCCGATGGGCTCGGACCCACGATCGACATGGCGCTCTCCGCGCTCGCGGACCCGGTCACGGCGGCCCGCTGGCGTGACCGGGCGCGTGCGTGGGCCGCGTGCTTCTCCTGGGACGCCACCGCCGAGCTGCTCGCCCGCGTGGTGACCACCGAGATCGACAGGCTGAGCAGCCGTGCGCCCGGCCGTCACCCGCGCGAGTCACGACGCGCTGACCTGCTGGTCACCCGTGCGGAGTTCCCGCTGCCGTCGACCCAGGCGCTACCAGCCCTGCGCCGTACCGACCTGATCTACCGCAATGTCCCCGACCGCGACGAGCCCTGCCAGAGCGGCACAGGCCGGGCCGGGGACGGCTTCGACCGCGCGGTCGCGGTCCTCTACGGTGCGGGGCCCGCCGACGCACGTGCCGCACTCGATCGGGCCGGTGTCACCGGCCCGATCGAGGTGCGAACCGCGACCGGGGAGGACCTGCTGATCGCCGCGGTCCGCTGCGCGCTTCCCGATGCCGTGCAAGCGGACAGTCCTGTTGCCGGAGCGTCCTCATCCTTCTGACGGGCTGGTGAGCGGCGTGTCGCCGACCGGGCCGGCCACACGGGTCGATCAGCCCACACGAGTCGATCAGCTCAGCTCACCGAGCGCCGTCCGGTACAGGGCGGCGAAGCGCCGCACCGCATATAGATCAAATAAGTCACGGTGGTAGCAGAATGTCAGATACAGCTCATCGCCGTAACCAACCGCGGTGATTACCAGCCCCTGCGGCATACCGGCGAACGCCGCGAAGTGAAACGACGTGACCTGTGGGCCAGCGGTGCCCGCTGCCGGCAGGTCGGGCATCCGGCCGAGATTCGTCACGCTGGCCGCCGGCATCAGCAGCGGCCGAGCCAGGGCCACGGCGACGCGCAGGAGCGCATGGCGCACCGGGCCTGGCAGGCTGGCCACAACGCCGGCTGGGACCCTGGCGCCCGCCGGCCGATCTGCCGCCTTGCTGGCTACGGTCTGCCTGCGTACCGCGGCCAGCAGGATGTCGGGACGCTGACGCTCCCGGGACGTCGTGGCTATCACCGCCTCGCCCGTGTGGTTGCCGAGCGCGACATCCCCATCCCGCTCCCGGATGTTGATCGGCATTCGCATCCGCAGCGTCCCGGTCGCCCGCCCAGCCGCGCTGTTCCAGCGCTCCACCGCGGCCTGGGCAGCGGCGAGCAAAAGATCATTGACGGTCGCCGCCGACCCGCCGCAGGTGGACTGACGGGGCTTCGGGACGGGAAGTGTCTCGCTGTGCACGCCATACGTCGGGTGATGACGCTCGGCGAGAGCGCGGTCATGGCGGGTCCGCCGAGCGGCTGTGACGGCAACCCGGCCGGGCAACCACTGCCGCGGCACCGCGAGATCGGGCAGACGCCCGCGGGCCGGGCGGCCCGGCCCGGCGGCGGCCGGGCGGCAGTCAGCCGGGCGGACGGGGTTCGCGACAGCCCGCTCGGCCGCCTTCGCTGTCGGCCCTCCCGCTTGGGGAGCCATCTCCGGTACGTCGCTCGACGGCGCGCTGAGCTCCAGGATCGCCCGCAACAACGTCGCCACGCTCAGCCCGTCCAGAGCGACGTGATGCGCGGCGAGCGCCACCGCGTCGCCGCCGGGAAGCCGCATGTGCAGCACCCGTAGCGGGGGTGCCGCGGCCAGGTCGAACGGGCGCGAACAGAGATCCGCGAACTGCGCCCACACATCATCGCCGTCGTCACCGGTCAGCACCGCCACCGTCGCTACCGCCGCGTCGTCGGTCGAGGCATCCGGAAACCACCATCGGCGGCCGGACGGACCCGTCCGCAACCGGGCGCGTGCCATGGGATGTCGGGCCAGGACACTGTGCACCGCCGCCCGCAGGCTCTCGGGGTCGATGGCCGCCCGGGTGCGGGCGATCATTCCCAGCGAGATCGGCGCGGAGCGGCGATCCGATGCCATGATCAAATCTTCCAGCACCGAAAAAGGCCGTTCCCGCACACGGTCCGCCGATCCCACCCTGGCCTCGCCAGTGGCAAACAGCCCCAACGAGTGGGACAGCAGTGATCCGGATCGGGGGTGCGGAAGCGGCGGGACAACTGATTCCGGAAGCGACGTGGGCCGTCGCATCGCGCGGGAGTCGATGCTGACACCTTCCTTCGGCTTGCCCGCCTGGCCCGCTCGAAAAACGGCCCAGCGGTGAAATGTCCCCACGGCACACCCCACCCGCACCGGTTTCCCATCCTCACGCCTGCCGCTGGGATCCAGCTCGGAACAGCGGCGGGCGTCTCGCCTGTCACCCGAACGCACGCCGGAAACCGATAGTGCGATAACCGGCAATGCCTTCCGGGACTTCCGGCCAAACTACACCACAAAACACGATCAAACGCAAAAATAACAATTGACAGCTAACTATAACACAATGAACAATCAATCGCCCGGCTCCACCAGCCGATCACCACCATGCGCTGTTCGGCGAAGCCCGGCGCTCCGGGCCCGCGGGCTGGGTGATGGACCGTGCTGATCCCACTACCCGCGATCCATCGGGCCGGGGACGGGCGCCGGGACAAGACCGGCTGGCCGCGCGCCACGGTGGACGGCCACCGAAGCCAGTACACACCCCAACGCGGCGGCGCCGCACAGCTGGACCTGCCAGCCAAAGGCCCCCCGGCCAGACCCGGGAAGGCTGCCGGGCGTCAGCGTCACCACGGCCGTGGCGACGCCCACGCAGCCAGCGGCAAGCCAGGACAGCCCTGTCGACGAACGCCGGGCGACTGCCACGAGCACCGGGACCACAAGCGCGGCAGGGCCGGCGACCAACATAACCGCGCACATGCCGGCCAGCATGACGCCGTAGCGGAGCTGACCGTGCGCTTGCTCAACCGGCTGGCGGCGGACGCGCCTACCAGCGCCCCACCGGCGTGATACCCGGCCGGCCCGCCTGCGCCCAACGCTCGGGAACACCGCCAACGCGGCCAGCCCAGCGACCATGGCCATGCCAGCACCAAGATCACGACGGTAGGCCTGGCCGGGGAGGTTCCTAATAACGATCTTCCCGGCCGCGCCCGCTGGAATGATCCAGCCCTGCTGCCAGCCATCCAGCCTGATCGCCCGAAGTGACACCCCGTTCATGGTCGCCGTCCACGACGCATTGGCGTTCTCCCGGACAGCAAGGTAGCTGCGCTCCCCCGCCGCGATCTCGACCGTGCGGCGCTCCGGCGTCCAACCGGTGATGCGGGTGGTCCGGACGGGCGACGGCGGAGGCGATGCGGCGACGGCGGAGGCGAGCGTGATGGAGTCGACGGCGAACGGTGCCGCACCGGGTGCGGTCGTCAGCAGATGCGGGCCAACGCTCAGGGAGACCGTGCCGCCATCGGTGCACAGAGCCATCCTGACGGGCCGGGACGCCTCGATGTCCTCCCGCGAGGCATCGAGCCGGGTGGCGTACCGCTGCCCGTCAATGGTGACGAACGGACCCGATCCGCAGGGAAGAGCCAACGCCCGCTTTTCCGGCTGGGCCGAGCTTGCGACCACCGTGCCCCGGACGGTGAGGCCGATGGGCCGTGGTACATCAAAACGCCGGCTGAGCTGCCGTTCCTCATCGTCCTCGAACGGTTGGGACGAATCGGCCCGGTTCCGGGTGAACGCATAGACGATGCGCCCGGAATTCGCCCCGGAGAACAGCAGCGCCGCGTCGAAGGGTGTCTGCAGATACCGCTGAAACGTGATCCCGGGAATCGTCAGCTCGCGGATTCCCGCGCCCAGAAAAGGGTCGCCATCCCCGCTGACCTGTTCGAAGCTGATCCGGAACCACCGGGTCGGGCCGGCGGGTACCGCAAGCCGCTGGGCGGCTTCGATCGGCTCGACCGGGGTCACGACCGAACCGGCCTGTGTGGTTACCCTCAGCGCACGCACAGCCGGGCGAGCCTGGCTCTCCGCGAGTAGTTGCACCGTCAATGCCGGCACCTCGATCATCCTCGCGACATCGACCTGCAGCCACTGCCCGACCGAGCCTTTGTCGTCTCTGACGCTCTGCCATGCGGTGCCGGGATCACCGTCCACGGCGTTGGCTGGTGCCAGATCGGTCGCGGCCACCAGTTCGAAGCCGTACGACGACGCGGTGACCGACATCCCACCGACGTAGCCGGCCGTCGTCTGATGCCCGGCCACCGGCCGGTCGGTCCACTGAGCGGGCGGCCCCGCGGCGCCGGCGGCGTACTCATGCGGACCGAGGACGTAGGACTGGCCGCCGTGGACGAGCCCGAACCGGTTGTCACGGCGAGTGAAGGTATCAGTCACCACCCAGGTGCTCTGTGGACCGACGACCTCGGCCGCGGCCGGGTCATCCACAGTGGGAGCGGAATCAGCCATGGCGCCGCGACGGGCAGCGGCATCACCAGCAACGGCATCA
>NZ_CAKJTP010000003.1:29422-42270 GCF_917627335.1 Protofrankia sp. CiT1
CGGCGCCCGCGACACCGACGGCGGACGCGAGCGAGACAGCGCTGTGCCCACCGAGATCGGCCAGGTCACTGGCCAGCACGACAGCCTGGTCGGGCAGGATCCGCTGCGCCGCCATCGCCACGGTCGCCTCGGCACCGCCGGAGACGATCAGAGCCGTGTCAGCCGGGTACGCCCGCACCGGACTGGCACCACCGGGAAGCGTCCACACCTGCAGCGCGGGCACCCGCAGGCCCGGATTGCGCAGTGCCGGAACCAGCCTGGCCTTCGCCGCGGAACGAGCCGGGAGCATCGGGCCGAACACCGCGCTCTGTCGCAGCCCGGACCCGCTCAGCGCGCGGTCGATCTGCTCGGATGACGGCGGTACGTCCCAGTCCTTGTTCTGCAGGTCATTACGGACAAGCACCTGTCCGACCCCGGCTCGGGCCAGCGCCTCGGCAAGCCCTGGCGCTGACCCGAGCGTGAGTTGGCGTTCGATCCCGTCCATCCACCGGGTAACTCCGACCCCGCCGAGCGGGACCAGGCTGCGTACCCCCCAGGGTGTCCGTGCCAACCACTGCATCGGCTCGTCCAGCGGGCGGCCCCAGTCGTACTCGCCGAACGCCGTCCCCGGCAGCACCAGGGTCCGGCCGCCGGCCGGATTGCGCGCCAGCCAGTCCGCGGCCTGCCCCCAGTAACCCGGAACCTCACGAAACGATCCAGCGGGGGTCATCGTGCCCGCGAGCGCGGGGGTCATTCCCGTGATCACACAAGCAGCGGTGGCGATGACGACCGCGGCCCGGCCAGCCCGCCGCCCGGTCCCCCTGCCACGCCCGCCGGTGCCGGCACTCCGCCGGGCGATCCCGCCAGCCCCGCCGGCACCGGCGGCCCGGTCGGGAAGCCGCCATGAGGCCGCGACGGACAGGGCATGGGCGAGGCCGAGTGCCATCGGCAGCCGGATCACCGGCTGGAACTTGTACACATTACGGAGAAAGCCGAACGGGCTGCCGAGAAGGTCACGGACCGTACCAGCCAGCGGGCTTCCCGGCTGCCCGGGGTAAGCGGCGCAGACAGCAACGACTCCGATCCCGAACGTGAACACCAGAAAGTGCCGGGACGGCAGATCGGCGCGGGCAAGCCCCCAGACACCGAGCGCCGCGACCAGGCCTGACCCGATCACCGCCGCGGCGGTGGTGACGTACTCGGACGCCGCGGGCAGCCACGGGCTCGGCAGGCGCAGGTAGGCCATCCAGTCGCTGGCACCCCGCAAAGCCTCGCCGACCGATGTCGTGGCGGTCGTGATGCCGGCGGTCTCGGTATAGGGAAGAAAATTGAGCCCATACCGCCTCTGCACACCCAGCGCCAGGACCCACCAGCCGGTCGCCAGCAACACCGCCAGGACCCACCAGCCCCGCAGCGCCCAGGCACGCCGGTCGGTCCCGGCCAGGATGAGCCCGACAGCCGGACACAGCAGAACGTCCAGGATGACACTCGCGTTGACGCCGCCGGTAGCGAAGATCGCAAGACCGGACAGCGCCGCGGCCCGCCGCGGCGACAACCGCGGGAGCGATCCGGGCGCATCCCGCCGCATCGCGAGCACAAGCGGCAAGACCATCCACGGCAGCATCGCGCTCCCCGTCAGCGCGACGGAACTCGAGCCGATCTTTCCCAGCACAAACGGCGATGTGGAGTAGGCAAGTCCGCCGACCACCCGGGACGCCCGGTCACCGACACGCAACGCATCGGCGAGCCGGATCACTCCCCAGGCCGCCACCGTCAGGATCAGCGCCATCCACAGCCGCTGGGTGACCCATGGTGGCAGGGCCAGCACGTTCCCGATGGCGAAGAACGAGCCCATCGGGAACAGGTAGCCGACGTACTGGTTGGGGAACAGGCCGAAATCCGAGGCCGAACTCCACAGATGAGTGCTCCCCGCGAGGAAGCGGAGCGGATTCACCGCCAAGTCAATCTTGGTATCCGCGGCGATCCTGCCGGGCGCCTGAAGCAGACACAGTAGGATGAAACCGGCAGCCATCACCGCTATGGGCCACCGTGGCGTGCGGCCGGGGCCGCCGGGCGCGGGCACGCCGCGCCGCGGGCTCAGTGACGCCCCCCGGCCCACCCGCTCCGGCGCCCCCGGCGTCATCGCAGCCGCCGGAAAACCGAACCGCGCGGTCGAGCACAGTTCATACGACCTCGCGCGGAGTCGGCTGTAGACCGATGTCCCGTCCACCCCCGCTCCTCACCGACCCGGGCTTCTCCGCCGCGCAGGCGTCCGCCGCCAGAGCGCCCGCGCCCATGCTGATCACGCGCGCGACCGGGACCCGGGATGCCTCCGCCGTCAGTTCGGGATGGGAGTCGCTGCCGGCCGCCGCCACAGCCGGCCGCCGCACCGCGGCCAGCGGCGTGGGCACCGGCTGCGCGACCACCGACGGTTGCGCCTCGCCGCTTCGCAGGCGCAACGGAGTGGGCATGGCGGGGCGGCGCCGCCGGTAGCGCCGGGCCCGCAACACGTCGACCAGCATCGCCGGGGTGTGCCTGGTGACACGGAAGGTCCCACCGGCCATCTCCGACCAGCGCACGGGGACCTCGGCGATCTGGTAACCCATGGACCGCGCGATTGAGAGAACCTCGACATCGAAGCCGAAACCGGTGGACCGCGACATGCTGAACAACAGCTTCGCCTCGGCATGCCGGAAGGCCTTGAAGCCGCACTGGGTGTCCGCGACGTCGAGTCCCGCGAGCGTACGGGTGATCTGGTTGAACGCCCAGCTCCCCATCCGCCGGCCGCTGGTGCGTAGCGCGCTGTCACCGATCCGGCGCGACCCCAACGCCACCTCGGCCTCCTGGAGCGCCGCGAGAAGCAGCGGAAGATCGTTGACGTCCGAGGCCATGTCCGCGTCCATGAACACGATCGACGCGCCCCGCGCTATCGCGACGCCCGTACGGATCGCGGTGCCTTTACCGGAATTCCACGGAAGCCGCACGACACGCGCTCGCGGCAGGTCACTCAGCAGCTTCTCGGCAACCTCTGCCGTGCGGTCGGTACTGCCGTCGTCAACAAGGATCACCTCCGCGCCGGCAAGCTTGCCCACGACGGCCACCAGCCGGGGCAACGCCTCCGGGAGCCGGTGCGCCTCGTTGAAGGCGGGGATGACGATACTGACGGGAACGTGGTCCAAGAGTCACTCCCAAGCTGCGTCGGCAACGGCACGGGCGGTTACAATCATCTGTCGATCGCGAATCACCTCGTGCCGCCCGAATAAGTCCGGCCGAAAGGTCGATACGGCATCGCCACGCCGGTGAGATCGAAGCCGCCGAATCGCTATTCACCGGGCGAAGGCCAACCGAGGGCCCATTGTTCGGCCGCCAACAGGTTGTCGGCACGTACTGGTCACGCGGGATGGACAGCAGGTATCGGTACATTCGCCCACCCATCCTTTGACGGCGTTGCCCGGGGCTGCCGGTAACACGCAATAGACCATGCTCGCAGCGCCGTCGGATATTGTGCTGGCACACCGTTTCTCGACGGTGTGAAACTCGGCCGACCGCCGGCACGCCGCCGGGGGCCCGGCGCGATCCCCGAACCGACCACCGCCATCCCAACCTCACTCTCGGTTACCCAGTAGGCCGAATGGCACACGATCACGGCTCTTCCTGCGTACTCGGCGGCCCGAGGGAATCTCGCGGCGGACGTCGTACTCGAGACAACGACTGGCGAGCGCACCCGCCCGCACGCCGGTCGGCACCCGCCTGAGGCACGTACACCTCCGGCATCCTCTCGCAGGCACGCCAGCTTCCTTCGCCCGCCACCCACACGTCACTGCGACGCACATCCGACACGTGGGACTCCGTCACATCAGATCACTCTTGAGAGTCAAACGATTACCAATCGACATGACCGCAAACAGCTGCCACTCGAAAGTCAACACGAGAATCCGCCCACGCCAACACCCCTCGATAGTCGACGACCTCCACCGCCAACACCATTGTTGTTCGTATGTTGTCAACCGGTCGTTTTGCCAAGAGTGCCGGGCACGCACAGCCACGAACCGCCGCGAGCCGTCCGTTCGCGCACAGCCCGCGGGAATCCGGCCGCGGGCGGGTGGCTGAGACAGCTGCCGGCAGGTCATCATGGCGCTCCCGAGAGCCCAGGCGCGTAAAAGCCCGTAATCATACCTGCTGGCCGAACCCCTCGTACCCACGGGCACCTCCAGCAGCGTTAGAACGCAAGGCAGCCAGAACAGGTCCGCCCCAAATCATCTAGCCGATATCGGTGCTACCGCCGGAATACCGGGGCCAGTACCCAATGGCACGAAATCGCCGTGCGGGATCCGCGTTGTGTCCCGCCCCGACATCTACCCGAAACAAGCATGGCAGAACCTCGTCACATCCAGTTCACCACTGGCCGGAAGCTTCAGCGCAACAACGCAACAACGCGGCACGCGGACACAAGCGCCCGGTGACAAGAGGCTCCGGCAACAGGGGCGCGGCGCCGCGGGGCTGGGGCAGGCGGGCAGCCGCCAGGTACCAGCACGGCAGCCGCCCCCGTCCTGGCGCATGCTGGATCCGGGATGTCCCCGGCTGAACAGGAGCGATCGATGATCGGATCTACCGGGACAGCCGCCGGAGGCGACGGGCCGGCCGCACCGAGCCCAGTCGGCTCCGGCAGCGATCAGAACCAACGGGCGGGTCATCGACGGGATACGAACGATCCCGGGCTGCGTGCCCTGGTCGGCGCTGGCCGTTCCCGGCTGCCGCCGGGAACGGCCATGCGAGCCCGTGACGTCGCCCGTCCCGGCCTCGACGACCTGGCCGAGGCCGAACGCACCCTCGTGATTCGGCGGCGGTCCTGGACCGGCCCCGCCACCGCCCCGCCGGCACAACGCCGACAGTAGATCGCGTCCGACGGCAGGCCTGGCGACCCGCCCGGCCGTACGAGGGCAGGTCGGTGCCCCGGGTCAAGACCCCAGGTCAGGGCGCAGGCCGCGCGGACGCGACCGGCACCACGCCGGACCGCTCGTAGGCCGCGAGCATGGTGAGCCGGCGAACATGACGCTGTTCAGCACTGAACGACGTGTTGAGGAACACCTCGATGAAGCCGGTGGCCACCGAGACGCTGTGCATCCGCGCACCGACGCTCGCGATGTTCGCGTCGTTGTGCAACCGGGCGAGCCGAGCGGTTTCCGTGCTCCAGACAAGGGCGGCGCGCACACCGGTGACCTTGTTCGCGGCGATGGCCTCGCCGTTGCCGGAACCACCGATGACGACACCCAGGCTGTCCGGTTCGCCGGCGACGGCCGCGGCGGCCGCGATCACATATGGCGGGTAGTCGTCGTCTGGGTCGTAGACGACAGGCCCATGGTCAATAACCGAGTGGCCCAGATCGGTCAGTCGAGTGATCAATGAGGTCTTCAGCTGGAAGCCCGCGTGGTCAGAACCGAGATGGACGCGCATGGGACGAAATGATGCCCGCCCCGGGGCGTCGCTACTCCCACCCACTCCGATGATCTGAGAAAAGTGCCCCAGCCGGATGACGCCCGCGGCGCATCCGTCCTGGCGCCCGTCCACCGGACGGTCCTTGACCGGGTGACCCAGGCCGCGCGGTCCGGGATGCACGCGGCCCTGGGGCGCGAGCCGGACAGTCCTGGTGCCGGGCGCCCTAACCCTCGGCAGCCGATGACTGCCTCCTGGACCGGGCGAGGTAGCCGGCCACCCGGTTGACCACGGCGACAAACGGCACAGCCGCGATCGCCCCGGGGATGCCAGCCAGCACGCCACCCGCGGCGAGGGAGATCACGATCGCGAGTGGATGCAGACGCACGGCCCGCCGCATCACCAACGGCTGCAACAGATGACCTTCAACCTGCTGGACCCCAAGCGCGACCCCGAAAATGACCAGAGCCGGCACCCAGCCGTTGGAGACGAGCGTGACCAGAACAGCGGCGCCGCCGGCCACGGTCGCTCCGACGATCGGGATGAACCCGCCCAGGAAGGTCAGCAGGGCCAGCGGGGCGATGAGCGGAACCCCGACGACCACCAGCCCGATCGTGATACCCGCGGCATCCGCGAGCGCCACGAACATGGTGCCGCGGACGTATCCGGTCAGCGTCGCCCATGCCTCCCGGCCCGCGCCGCGCACCCGTTCCTCGCCTTCGGGCGGGAAACGGGTGACGATCCAGTCCCAGATCCGCTCGCCGTCGTGGACGAAGAAGAACGTTGAGAACAGTGTGAGCAGAAGCCCCGTGACCACCTCGGCCGCAACCGTGGCCCCGGAGAGCACTCCCGAGACAAGGCGGCCTCGGTTGTTCGCCAACGTCTGGGTGATGTCGTTCGTAAAATCGTCCAGCTGCTTCTGCGACAAATGCAGCGGTCCGTCCTGTAAATAGTCACGGACCTGTTCCACGCCCTTGCTGACCTGGTCGGACAAACTGGGGAACTCATCAGCCGCGTTGAAGCCGACGCCCACGCCCACGCCCACCACAATGATCAGAAAACCAAAGATGGTCAGGAAGGACGACACGAGCCTCGGCACTCCGTGCCGGCGCAGAGCCGCCGCGATCGGGCGGATCAACGCGCTGATGAGCAGCCCGGCGATCACTGGGATCACCACGACACGGAGCCGGCCGACCGCCAGCAGCAGGATGTAGATCGCCGCTCCGATGATGAGAAGGCGCCAGGACCAGCCGGCGGCCACCCGCAGCGCCGCCGGGACCTGCGGATCGACCGCAGCGGCGGGTGTCCGCCGCTGCGGTACGCCTACCGGGCCGGGCATACCCACCGGCGCGGGCGGTTCCAGCAAGCTGGGCGGTTCCGGTTCCAGCGAGCTGGGCGGGCCGGCGGGCTCCGGGTCCCTCCGATGGCCAGAACGCCCGAAGCCGGCAACACGCCTCACCGGTGCTCCCCCTCATCGTCACGGCACCTGGCGCGCCTGGACCGGTCATGCCTCCCGAATGTTCCAAGCCCGCATCAAACCCGACCGCGGGTGCGCCGGACAGCTGTTTGTCCGTTACCAGGCTCCGCCCGGTGGAGCCGACGTGGCCGGCGGCTGGGACGTGGGAGACTGGGAGCCCCGTCGTCGCGGACCGCGGCGTCCACCACCCTCGCCCCGGAGCGGGACACTTGTCCGGCCCTTCGAAAGGACCCGCGTGTCAGCCAACAACCTCACCCGCGACGAGGCGCGTGAGCGCGCCCGGCTGCTCAACGTGTCTTCCTACGAGACGAACCTCGATCTGACGACTGGCGACACCACGTTCGCCTCACGGACAACGGTGCGCTTCACCTGTACCGAGCCGGGTTCCACCACCTTCATCGAGCTGATCGCCACGGCTGTCGGCGCGGTGACCCTCAACGGCCAGCGCCTGGACCCGGCCGAGGTGTACGACGGGAACCGGATCACCCTCGCGAATCTGCGGGAGGTCAACGAGCTTGAGGTGGCGGCCGACTGCGCCTACTCGAAGACCGGCGAGGGCCTGCACCGCTTCGTCGACCCGGTTGACGGTGCCGGCTACCTGTACACCCAGTTCGAGACCTATGACGCCCACCGGATGTACGCCTGTTTCGACCAGCCGGACCTGAAGGCGGTATTCCAGCTCTCGGTGGTGGCCCCGGCCAGCTGGACGTGTATCTCGAACGGACGCCGGCTGGAGGCCACGGACTCCGGCTCCGGGCGGACGCTGTGGCTCTTCGAGGCCACGCCGGTCATCTCGACCTACATCACCGCGCTGGTCGCCGGCCCCTACCACGAGGTCCGGGACCACCACGACGGGATCGACCTCGGCCTGTACTGCCGGCAGTCCCTGGCCGAGTTCCTCGACCCGGACGAGATTCTCACGATCACCAAGGCCGGGTTCGACTTCTACCACCGGGTGTTCGACTACCGTTACCCGTTCGGCAAGTACGACCAGCTCTTCGTCCCCGAGTTCAACGCCGGAGCGATGGAGAACGCCGGTTGTGTGACGTTCCTGGAGGACTACGTCTTCCGCGCGAAGGTCACCGAGGCTCGCCGGGAGCGGCGGGCCGAGACGATCCTGCACGAGATGGCCCACATGTGGTTCGGCGACCTCGTGACGATGCGCTGGTGGGACGACCTGTGGCTGAACGAGTCGTTCGCCACGTTCATGTCGGTGCTCGCCCAGGTCTCCTCGACGCGGTTCACCAACGGTTGGACAACGTTCGCCAACGCCGAGAAGGGCTGGGCCTACCGGCAGGACCAGCTTTCCTCCACCCATCCCATCGTCGCCGACGCGACCGACATGGAGGCGGTACGGACGAACTTCGACGGAATCACCTACGCCAAGGGCGCATCCGTGCTCAAGCAGCTCGTGGCATGGGTGGGCCAGGAGGAGTTCCTGGCCGGGCTGCGGTCCTACTTCCGCCGTTACGAGTATGGCAACACCTCGCTGCGGGACCTGCTTGACGAACTGGAGAACGCAAGCGGCCGGGACCTGTCCGTGTGGGCCGCGGACTGGCTGGAGACCACCGGGGCGAACACGTTGCGGGCCCGCTTCGAGACTGACTCGTCCGGGTTGTTCACGGCCTTCGACGTGGTGCAGGAGCCGGCGTCGTCGCCGCCCACAGCGAGCCAGACGCTGCGGCCGCACCGGGTGGCGATCGGCCTGTACGACCGCGCCGCCGACGGGTCGCTGCTGCGCCGCGAGCGCATCGAGCTGGACGTCGTCGGCGAGCTGACCGAGATACCGAAGCTCATCGGTGCCCGCCGGCCAGACCTGATTCTGATCAATGACGACGACCTGACCTACGCCAAGATCCGCCTGGACGACCGCTCCCTGGCAACGTTGATCGACTCGATCGGCGCGATCCGCGCATCGCTCCCGCGGACGCTGTGCTGGGCGGCGGCCTGGGACATGACCCGCGACGCCGAGCTCGCCGCCCGGGACTATGTCAAGCTCGTGCTCTCCGGTGTGGACGCCGAGGATGACATCGGAGTCGTGCAGTCACTGCTGGCCAAGGCTCAGCTCACGATCGACACCTACGGTGACCCCGCGAACCGGTCGGCCGCGCTTCGGGACGTGTCCGCGCGGGCCGAGGCGCTGCTACGCACCGCCGCACCCGGCAGCGACCTGCAGCTGGTCTACGCGACCACCTTCGCCCACGCGGAAGGGCCCGACCAGGTCAGCCGGGTCCGCGCCATCTTCGAGGGTGCCGATGTCATCGACGGGCTCGCCCTCGACACCGAACTGCGCTGGACCCTGCTCATCCAGTTGGTTGCGCGGGGCGTGTACGGAGTCACCGAGATCGAGAACGAACTTGCCCGTGACAGCACCGCGACCGGCGAGAAGCGGGCCGCTACCGCCCGCTCGGCCCGGCCCACCGCCGAGGCGAAGGCTGCCGCGTGGACGGCGGTGATGGACTCCGACACGCTGTCGAACCACCTGCTGGTGGCGACCATGGGCGGCTTCTGGATACCCGGCCAGGAGGATCTGACCCGACCATATGTGAGCCGTTTCTTCGCCGAGATCGAGCGGATCTGGCAGACCCGGACCTTCGACACGGCTCAGACGATTACGCAGATGCTGTTCCCATCCGCGATCATCGAACCGGACACGCTGGCGGCGGTGGACGCCTACCTCGCCGCGCACGACCCGCAGCCGGCTCTGCGCCGCGCCCTGGTCGAGGGCCGCGACGGCCTGGTGCGCGCGCTGCGCGCCCGTGCCAAAGACGCCGAGGCCGCGGCTGGCTCCTGAGCGCTGTGCAGCCGGCGGTACACCAGCTCAGATCTGGTGCCGCCGGCTGCCCCGCCCGATCCGAACGGGTGCTCAGCGGCGTCGAGCTACACGGCTCGACGGAAGCGGAGCCCGACCTTCCGAATGGTGGGCGCGGACTTTCGCGCGCTCAGACCCGACAAATGACGACCGGCCCGAGGAGCGCCAGGCACTCGGGCCGATCATGATCTTCAGCCTGGAACATCGCGCTCACGACCGTCATACGCCAGTCCCGCTGCGGAACCCCCTCAGTTTTGCTGAGTACAGCTCACGAAGATCACTGGCTGGCACAAGACGATAACCAGATTGTAGTGGTAAGATCTACCCCCCATATAATTTTGCTGAATCTGTATCATAGAAGCACACAGAACACATATGGATCATCCTGGGTCCACTCCGAACTCTGTTGGCTAACTCTGCGTCGCTGTCGCGCACAGGGCTGCGAATCTGGTCTGGGATCTCGCGGGGGCGGGCTGGCTGTCACGCTCGATCCAGTCCGCGATGCGCGCGGCGTTCATGCCACAGGCGGCCAACTGGTGCTGGACCCTGGTCTTCCCCAGCCCGAGGTAGCGGCATCGCCGCACGCCGTAGGCGCGGGCCGCCTCGGACAGGGCACCCTCCACGCCCGCGCGATGGCTGTAGCGCTGCCTCCACTCCGGATCGTTCTGGTCGGTGCGGTTACGGCGCTGGATCTCGTAGAGCCGTCGGGAGGGGACGACGAGCTGACGGCCGGCACTGACGCTCCTGGTGCAGTCGGTACGAAACGGGCAGGCGTGGCAGTCGGCCGCGGCGAACTCGATCGCCGCACCGTCGCCGGCCATGTGGCCGCGGTGGTGCCAGGCGGCGCTGCGCCGGCCGGCCGGGCAGGTGGCCGTCCTCGCGTCCCAGTCGATGGCGAAGTCGTCGCGGGCGAACCCGCCTCCGGCCTTGGCCTGCCCCGACGAGTCGCGGGTCAGCGGCCCGACGATCTCGGTGCCGTCGTCGTCCGCGGCGGCGACGGCCTCCGCGGTGACGTACCCCTCGTCCAGGTACAGCTCGCCTGGCGCCAGGCCCCGCCGGGCGAACTCGTCGCGGATCGCGCCGAGCGCGCCGTGGTCGGTGGTCCTCGCCACGGTTGTCTCCGCCTGCACGATCAGGTGCGGGGCGTCGTCGTCGCAGGTCTCGCTGAGGTGGACCTTGTAGCCGCTCCAGGTGGTGTCGCGTTTCTGGCACCAGCGGGCCTGGGGATCCCGGGGGGAGTCGATGTGCACGGCTCCCTCGGTGATCCTGCCCTCGCGCAGCCGCCAGCGGCCCCGCCGCTCGCGGACGCACTGCTGCTCCCAGATCGCCCGCAGCGTCGCCACCGCCGGCAGGCCGGCCAGCCACGCGTTGTCCTGGTCAGCCTCGACCAGCTCCAGCAGGTCGGCGCCGTCCGCGGCGACCTGGTCGCCCCAGGCCGCGCGGGCCTGCTTGCCGGCCGGCAGCCGGGCCGAGTCAATCCGGCGGCCGCCGTAGCGCTCGGCCCATTCCGGGCTGATCCGGGGCGGTAGCCAGCCCGACGCGAGCGCGGCGAGCTGGTCGAGGGCGGCGCGGACCGTCTCGCCCACCATTTCCAGGCGGTTAAGCGTGCGGATCCGTGCCAGCACGTGGGTGGAGTCGGTGCGCATCCGGGCGCCGGCCTTGAGCAGCCCGGTGTCCCGGGCTCGGTCGAGCAGGGTGTCCAGCAGTGATGTCGCGCGTCTGTCGAGGGCGAGCCGGTCGCGGAACTCGGACAGCACGGAGAAGTCGAAGCCCGGATGCTCCGGGTCGAGACTCAGTGCGTATTTCCAGTCCAGCCGGGTGCGGACCGCGTCGGCGGCATCCCGGTCCGTGAGGTCCTCCATCGCCTGCAGGACGCAGACCAGCGCCAGCATGCCCGGGGGCAGCCCGGGTCGGCCCTCGGTGGCGAACCAGTCCGCGAAGTCGTCGTCGACGAAGACCGGTCCCAGGGCGTCGCGCAGCCTGGTCACCCGTGTCCCCTTCGGGCACGCCGCGCGGACCACCGCGGCGGTTCGGGCGGGTACCTGGGCGCGGTCTCGTCCGGTCATCGACATGGCACACCTCATGCAAGAAAACGTCACCTACAGGAAGCGACGCTATCAACACCATGAGTTAGCCAACAGAGTCCGGTACGTTCGCGTTATGACCAGCGCATCAAAAAATCGTCTTTTCTAATACGAAAATCATCAGAACCTTCAGCCGAGTGGCATCGTTATCATAAATTTTCCCACTTGCACGGCAACTCGGAGGGCCGGGGACTGCTGTTGACCGAGGCGGCAGCGGCCATCCCACCACTGCCTACAGCACGCTTGAGTTTGTTATCCGGCGGCTCGGCGCGCAGCGCTTGCCGTGTACCCACGCCGAACACGCCGGCAGGCCACCCGGCGATAGGATGCGCTGCTGATCCGGATGCCATCCGGCGTACTGTAGACGGTATGAGTCGGGTGGTTCACGTACCTTATACCGTCGAGCAGGACGAGACCGGCTGGTTCTGCGCGCACGCGCCCCTCCCAGGCGGCGGGGCGAACGGAGAGGGCCGGACCCGGGGCGAGGCGATCGAGGATCTGCGTACGGCGCTGGAAGGTTGGTTCGCCGAGTTCAGCGCACCGGACGAGCTGACGGTGACGGTCGGCGTGGCCTGATGCCGGCGGTCCCCGCGCTGCGCGGCGCTCAAGTGGTTAAGGCGCTGGAGAAGGCCGGCTTCGCCGTGGCGCGGATCCATGGCAGCCACCACATCATGAAGCATGAGGACGGGCGCAGGACGACTGTCCCGGTTCACGGGGGCCGTGATATCCGGCCCGGTACGCTGCGGTCGATTCTCCGGGATACGGGTCTTACCGTCGATGACCTGCATGGCCTGCTGTAAGCCACGATCACAGGTATGGTGCTGGGGTTTTTCGTACCCTAACCTGCTGATTAAGAGAAGAGGGCGGTTTGTCCACCAACGTCCGTGGACGTCCGCCATGTCGACATGACCTTGCGCTCGCCATCCGCCCGTGTTCGCGCTCGTCCATCAACGTCAGCCGGCTTGGGTACACCCTTGGGTGCAGTGACCACGCTCTCTCGTCCTCGCCGCGCTCCCGCGGCGTCTCAGAGAGCATCTCGTCCATTTTGTGATGGTTCAGTCGG
>NZ_CAKJTP010000003.1:42745-46307 GCF_917627335.1 Protofrankia sp. CiT1
CGTTCCCGAATCCTGGCAATTGCCGTGTACCGGACCCGACAAACTTCGCCTATCTGAACGAGATGCTCTCTCAGAACGACCGGCAATAGGGGTGTGGATCAAGGAGCGGGGTTGGGGTGCTGCATCACGCGGCGGAGGAGGGAGCCACCCTGGTGTTGGGCGTCGACCGACAACAACGCCGCGAGCTGTGTGACCCAGCCACGCCGACGCCACGTTCCCATTGCCGGTCGCTCTCAAGCAATCAGAGTTCCACCAACGGCCCAGGGACTTTGACCTCTGGGCGACACGCCAGAACCACGATCGCATCGCCTTTGGCCCGCCAGACGTTGGACGGACGCTCTCAGCGGGCCCCGCTCGTCGACCCGGTCGGCACGTCAACAGCCGCGGTGGACCCACCGGACGCCGACGGGCCGGCCACGTCCGCCAGCTGACGGAGTCCGTTGACGATCCCACCGACGATGTCACCGAGCGCGAAACTGGAGATCATCGTGAGAACCGTGAGCCCGGCGGCCTGATCGGAGACGCGGCTCTTGGCCGCCTGTGTCGTCATGATGCGGGCGAAGCGCTGACCGGGCGAAACCAGCAGCAGAACGGCGGAGTCGCGCGTGGCGTCCACCAGGTTGGCCAATGCCCGCTCAGCGAAAAGATCGGCGTTGCCGTCGACCGTACCCACCCGGACGGTGAACCGGATGCCGGTCTGGGCCTCCGCTGCCGCCTGGGCTCGGCCGAGCCGGTCAAGCTGGTCATGAGTGAACGCATCACCAGGTGCCACTGGCACCACCCGAGCCAGGGGCCGCCACGTGCGGACGCTCATCCTCGGCGACAGCGGGAGGAGCGCCGATCCACACCTCCGGGTGCGGCCACGGGCCTCCCGGACGGTAACGGGACGGGCCGCTGCCCCGGCTTGACAGCACCGTCAGGATGATCGCGACAGCGAACCCGACGGCGATCGTCCCACCGTAGACGATCCAGGCCTCGAGCGGCGTGAGCGGGTCGGGGCTGTAACTGTCTCCGATGTCCTGCGCGAACGCGGCACCGGAAAGCGCCGGGATCGTAAGGAAAGCGAGTGCCGCTACGGTAAGAGCACGGCGAGCGGTGTGCCGTAGACGTCGACGAGTCACGTTGCGAAGGTTACCGGGTGATTGACCCAAGGTCGTCCGAGAGGCCTTCCTCCCGCGGTGGCGTGGGCCCGTGCGCCCCCGGAGGGGCGAACCCACGCCTGTCCTTTCACCCGCTGTCGTCACCCGCTGTCGGCCTGGTCACGGACACAGGCGAGCAGCCGCGCAAGCCGCTGTACCTGTGGGTCCACCCGTAACCGCTCGATGGTTACGGGCCGGCCGTCAGCGTCGGTGGCCGCAAGCCGCCAGTTCGGATAGGAGTCCACCGTGCCGGGCAGGTTCGGCTGGCGCAGGTCACCGACGGCGTCGCCGGGTGCCGCCAGCACGATCCGCGACTGTGACCGGGCGAGCAGACCGTGTAGAGCGAAGGCGATCTCACGGGTCACCGCAAGGTCCGACGTGGCGCCGCCAGAGCCGCCAGAGCCGCCAGAGCCGCCAGAGCCGCCGGTGCCGCCGGCCAGGCCGGGGGCGGACGCCGCCGACGCGGCCAGGTCGAGCGTGGCAAGATCCGCAGCGAGCAGCCCCTCGCCCCGCAGCAACGCGATCAACGCGTCCCGTTCCCGCCGCCAGGCGGCGAGTTCAGCCTCCCGCGACTGTCGCAGCAGGCCGCGGTCGGCGCGTACCCGCACATGCTCGCCGGTAAGGTAGCCGGCGACGGTAGGAAGATCATGAGTGGTAACGCTCGCCATCGCCGGTTCCCGCCACCTGCGCGGCGCGAGCGGGTCACCATGCGCGTCGCGTTCGAACCACGCGACAGTCGACCCGAGCACACCGGCCCGGTCCAGCGTCGCCGCCACCGAGGATTCGACCGTGCCCAGGTCCTCACCGACGACGAGCGCACCGGCCCGGCTCGCTTCCAGCGCGATGAGCCCGAGCATGGCCTCGGCGTCATAGCGGACATATGTACCGGCCGAGGCCGGGTTACCAGCCGGGATCCACCACAGCCGGAACAGCCCCAGGACATGGTCAATCCGCAGGCCACCGCCTCGACGGAGCACAGCGGCAACCAGCTGCCGAAACGGCGCGTAGCCGGACTCGGCCAGCCGGTCGGGCCGCCACGGCGGCAGCTGCCAGTCCTGGCCCTGCTGGCTGAACCCATCCGGAGGCGCGCCGATGGTCGCGCCGGTCGCGAAGACGTCCTGGCAGGCCCAGACATCCGCACCACCGGGATCAACGCCAACAGCAAGATCGTGAACGATACCGATGGTCATCCCAGCATGACGGGCAGCAGTCTGCGCGGCCATGAGCTGGGCATCACAGCACCGTTGCAACCAGCGGTGGAAGGCGATCCGTGCCCGCAGTTCAATCCGGGCCTCGGCCACCGCGGACCCGGCCGGGTCGTGGAGGTCCGCCGGCCAGCGCCGCCAGTCCCGGCCGTGCCGTTCCGCAAGGGCGCACCAGGTGGCGAAGTCGATGAGACCCTCCTCGCCTGCCCGGTCGGTGTCCACCCAGGCGCTGTCCGAGTCGCTGTCCGAGTCGCTGTCCGGGTCCCTGCCCCGCTCGGCCGCGACGGTGAACAGCAGCTCCAGCGCGGCGCTCTTGGCCCGCCACACCGCGTCCCGGTCAAGCAGATCGGGATCAGCCTCCGTGCGGGCAGCGGCGGCGAGCTGATCGACCCGCGCCCGGGTAGCGGCGTCCGCCAGCTGATATTCAGGCAGGTCCTCGGGACGCAGATACAGCGCCGAGGCGAACCTCCGGCTGGTCGGGTAGTACGGGGACGGCTCGACCGGAACCGTCGGCGCGACCGCGTGCACCGGGTTGACCAGCACAACGTCGGCGCGCCGGCCGTCAGCCGACCCGGACCACTCGGCGATCGCGGCGAGGTCGCCGTAGTCGCCCATCCCCCAGGAAGCCGCCGACCGCAGCGCGTACAGCTGGATCATCCATCCCCAGCCGCGGGCGTGGGCCGCGCCCGCTGGAGCGGGAAGCGCGTCCGGCACGACGACGACCTTCGTCGCGATCAGGGTCGTGCCGACCGCGATCCGCAACAAATGATCACCGAATGGCAGCCCGGCGGGCAGGTTCAGCGGGAGGCCGAGCATGGCCACACCATCGACCGTGCGCCGTTCGACCGCCTCGCCCCAGTCCGTCAGCTGACGTTTCCCGCCGCCTTCAAGGGCCAGCTCGGCGCTGCGGACCGAGCCGGCTGGCACCCGTAGGACGACCGGTGTGGCCGCGGAGCGCCGCACCACCACACAGGCGGGCAACGGACGCCGCCACAGCGCGTCGCGCGCCTGGGCAAGGGCCGTCGCCGGATTCGCGACGTCGACGTTGAGCAGCCCGAGCACGGTCCGCACGACGTCCGGCGCGACGGTGACCTCCTGGCCGTCCGCGTCGATGTAACGGGTAGCGACGCCATGCGCCTCCGCCAGCTGGGCGAGCACCTCATCGACCGGGCCGAAGCCGATCGTGGAGCCCGCGGCGGCGGGGCCCGCGGCGGCGGG
>NZ_CAKJTP010000003.1:46707-48426 GCF_917627335.1 Protofrankia sp. CiT1
CCGGCGCGGGACCGGGAGGAACGGAAGCGGGATCGTTCGCCGGGCCGTTCAGGGGGCCGCCGCCCGAGCTGACGGCGTGATCGGTGCTGTCAGAGGTCACGACCGGATCCTCTCGTCCACCAGGAGCGACGGTAAGCAGGCCGGGCTGGCGGCGATGCCAGTACGGAAGTCTCCTCCCGCAGCTGGGGAACGAGACTCGGCTCCCGCGGAACGGCCGCGCCCGGCTGGACCGCCGACGGCGCGCCTGCTGAGGATGGCCATGCCTCGTCCGGGGGAACCGGCAGCGACAGGCGCAGAAGCGCGCCGCCGGCCGGGCCTTCCTCAGCCCGCACCCAGCCGCCGTGCGCGGCGGCGGCATCCGCCACGATGGCCAGGCCAAGCCCGGACCCGGGCAGCCCACGCGCGGACGTCGCCCGGTAGAACCGGTTGAAGACCCGGGAGCGGTCCTCCGGCGCGATCCCCGGGCCCTCATCGGTGACGACAACCTCGCCGGGAGCCACGGTCACATGGACCCGCCCTTGTGCCGGGGAGAATTTCACCGCGTTGTCCAGCAGGTTCGTCACCGCCCGTTCCAGCATGTGCGGGCGTCCATCCACGGGCGACGGGACAGCGGTCACCACGATCTGCACGTCCTTGGCTTTGGCGCGCCTGCGCACCCGGTCGGCCGCGACATGGACGATCTCGGTCAGATCAGCGGGCTCGACGTCCTCGGCGGGCGCCTCATCACGGGCCAGCTCGACCAGTTCACTGACCAGTCCGCTCAGTTCCCGGATCTGCGCGTCCACGTCCCGCAGCAGGGCGTCCCGGTCGGCCGCGGGCAGTGCGCGCGCCGGATTGGCCTCGGCCCGCAGCAGTAGCTCGATGTTGGTCCGCAGACTGGTCAACGGGGTGCGCAGCTCGTGACTGGCATCGTCGACGAGCTCCCGCTGACGCGCGCGGGAGGCCTCCAGCGCCCGCAGCATGCTGTTGAGGCTGTTGGCCAACCGAGCTATTTCATCACTACCGGTCACTGGGATCAATGCGGAGAGGTCCTGCGTACGGGCGACCTCCTCAGCGGCCGCGGCGGCGGCATCCACCGGCTTGAGAGACGCGCGTGCGATCAGCCGACCGAGCAGCACCGATCCGGCCACGCCCACCACGCCCACACCCAGCAAAACCAGACCAAGATCGCGTAGTGTCTGATCGACGTCGGACATGTCCCGGGCCAGTTGCAGCGCGCCCAGGCCGACGCTGGGAATGCGGATGGGAACGGTGGCGACGCGATAGCGCCCCCCGCCGACAGTGACCGTGCGCAGTTGCTGGCTGACCACCCCGTGTGCCACGGCGATATCGGCGGAGTTGACCGGCAGCATCACCACCTGGTTGTCCGGCGCCGTCGGGGTGCCGTCGGTGCTGATGACCTGCGCGGGCAGGCCGAAGTTGAACACGATCAGCCCCTGGTCCCACTCGGGGCCCCACTCTTTCGGCTTGATCGTCTGAGCCGCCGTGTAGGCCTGTTGGATCAGCTGGTGGTCGATGGACCGACCGAGCACGATCCCGGTCGCGCCGAGTGCCACGCCTGCCACGACCGCTACCGTGGCGGTCACCGCAAGACCGATGAGCAACGCCATCCGGTTGCGCAACGGCAGATGCACAAGTGACAAACGAGGGTGGCGGGGCCGCGCTCTCATCCGGAGGCCCTCACAACGGGACCTGCTCCCGCCCGCCCTCGCCGGCTCT
>NZ_CAKJTP010000003.1:48925-87655 GCF_917627335.1 Protofrankia sp. CiT1
TTCCGATGATGGTCATGGGCAGAACGGTCACGAAGCCGCGTCCCGCAGAACATAACCCACCCCGCGGACCGTGTGCAGCAGGCGCGGCTCGCCACCGGCTTCCAGCTTGCGACGCAGGTAGCTGACGAACACCTCGAGCGAGTTCGATGACGGCCCGAAGTCGTATCCCCAGACTCGCTCCATGATCATGGAACGGGAGAGCACCTGCCGCTGGTGGACGAGAAACAGCTCCAACAGGTCGAACTCAGTCTTGGTGAGCGTCAGTTCCCGTCCCCCGCGGGTCACCTGCCGGCTGCTCTGATCAAGACGGATGTCCGCGAAGAGCAGCGCGGGGGGCACCCCCGGAGCGATCCCCGCCTGATCCGTTCCCGTGAGACCCGCGGCAGCCGACGCCGCGGCCCGGGCGGACAGCGACGCCCGGCGGGTCAGCGCGCGCAGCCGGGCGAACAGCTCCTCGAGGGCGAAGGGCTTGACCAGATAGTCATCCGCCCCCACGTCCAAGCCGTTTACCCGGTCGGCCAGCCCATCACGGGCGGTGAGCATCAGAATCGGCAGGTCGTCGCCACGGCCACGCAGCTGGCGACACGTTTCCAGGCCATCCACCCGGGGCATCATCACGTCCAGCACGACGATGTCCGGCCGGTCGCGAGCAACCGCGTCCAGCGCCTCCATACCGTCACGCGCTGAACTGACCTCGTAACCCTCGAACCGCAGCGACCGCTCAAGAGACTCCCGGACCGCCGGCTCGTCATCGACCACAAGTACGCGCACACCACACAGTCTGCCCCCCGAGTCACGCGGCGCAGGCCGTCCGGAAGGACTCTCAGCATCGTCTACCGAGATCCTTATTCACGGTTCAGCCAGGGCAGGCCTGCTGGATCTTTCGATCGCGCGCCTGGACCCCTGGACGCCGCCGTATCGGGCGATATCAACCGGGTGCGATATCAACCGGGTGCGCTAACGCGCCACCGACGCGGGGCCAGTTGATCGGCCGACCGGTGACGGAGCCGGCCCGTCGAGTTCGGGGAGGGGAGCGCTCTCGATCACACGGGTGGCACCCGGAGCGGAACCGTCCTCATCGTCATCGCGATCGCTCAGCATCACGTCGTCATCGTCGTTGTCGACCATGACCACCTCGCTGCGCTGAACGCTGCCGAGCTCGATCCCCTCGGCGTCCAGCGCCGCCCGGACGCGCTCGCGCAGCGCGCGCGCGACATCCCACTGTTTAAGCGGCTGGGTCTTGGCGACCACCCGCAACGCGTACCCATCAGCGGTCATCGATTCCATGCCCCATATCTCGGGTTCGGCGATGATGATGGTGGCGAACTCCGGTTCCGCCCAGAGTTTGTCCGCGGTCGTCTTGAGAATCCGCTTGGCCTTGGCGACGTCGGTGTCGTAGTCCAGCGGGATGTCGAGCACCGTACGGGCCCATTGCTGGCCTTTGTTGCCCACCCGTGCGATCTCGCCGTTACGGACGTACCAGACCGTACCTTCGATGTCGCGCAGTCGTGTGACCCGCAGGCTCACCGCCTCGACGTTCCCGCTGACCGGTCCGACATCGATGACGTCGCCCACGCCGTACTGGTCCTCGAGCAGCATGAAGATGCCCGACAGGAAGTCCCGGACAAGATTCTGCGCGCCGAAACCAACAGCGACGCCAACCACTCCGGCGCTGGCCACGATGGGCGCGAGATTGATGTCCAACTCGCCGAGAATGGTCACGAACGCGATCCCGAACACAATCACCGACGTGATGCTGCGCAGCAGGGAACCGACCGTCTCGGCGCGTTGGCGGCGTCGCTCCAGCAGCACAGTGGGATCGCCGAAGGCGCCGAGAAGTATGGCGCGCCCGGACCGGAACAGCCCGCTCGGCCCACCGGCCGCGGCCCGCCGAGTTGTCCGGAAAATGAAGCGATGCAACATCGAGCGAACGAGGAAAGCAATCAGAAGAATCAACAAAATCTTCAGCGGCATGCCAAGAAAGACATTGGCGCCACCGGCGAGATACTCGCTGTGAGTCAGATCAAAAACCGTCCTGCACAGCACACCGGGCTTTTGCCCGCATGCGTTCTGGACCGCACCGAAGATCTGATCAAGACTGGGAGTGATGGGAGCGTCGGACGGGCTCGGGGTCGGCACGGGCGCCGCGGGCGAGGGTGACGCCTCGACCGCCGGAGTCAGTAACGACCCCAACGACTGAGCGAACACAGAGACGGAGTCGGCCACGACCGGATTCAGCTCCTCACAGATAATCGATCCTATAATTGATCTTCAAGCGGGACCGCATCCGCGGGCACCGCACGGTGCCCAGTCTTACCGACGCGCGACAGCCGCGGGCCAAGAGGTCGACGCCCGGAAATAACACGCAGCATCCGAACAGGCACGCAAAGTAGATCAAATGCGGGCAAAGTTGCGCAGTGTGTCAACGATTACCTAACGACAATCGCGAACCCACTCGCGTTCGGGCCCCGAAGGCGGTTGACTGTCTCAGTGTCACCGGTGGCTAGCTTGTGACGGCCGCCACCCGGTAGGGCGAGGAGGTCGGCGCGTGACAGAAGCGCTGGTTCTCAATGCCACGTATGAACCGTTATGCGTGGTCTCACAGAGGCGTGCGCTGGTGCTCGTGCTCACTGAGAAAGCAGTCATGGTCGAGGCCGGAGATCGGGTTCTCCACTCCGTGACGTACACGGTCGAAGTGCCCGTGGTAGTGCGCTTGGCCCGATTCGTCCGCGTGCCGTACCGGTCTCAGGTACCACTCACCCGTAAGGGAGTACTGGCGCGTGACCATCACCGCTGTGTCTACTGCGGTGCGCCTGCGACATCACTGGATCACGTCATCCCCCGCTCTCGTGGGGGCGCGCATGTATGGGAGAACGTGGTGGCGGCCTGCGGCCGCTGCAATCATTTGAAAGCCGACCGGGCTGTAGCCGATCTTGGCTGGCGGCTTCGCACGGCTCCCAGAGCGCCGAGCGGAGCCGCTTGGCGCATTCTTGGCAGCCGCCGGATGGATCCGCGCTGGTCGCGCTACCTCAGCTCGGACGGTGACGAAGCCGCATCCGCCTGACTCCCGCTCCTGGTCCTGGTCCTGGTCCTGCCCCTGCCTCTGCTCCTGGCCAGCCGGCCATGGGGGCGTGGCAACCGCCCGTCCCGCACGCCCCTCAGCACCGGCCCGCGGCCAGTCATCCCCACCACACGATGGGCGCGCAACGCACGATTGCTTCAGCATGCCGTACCTGCCGCTGGTCACCGCCGTGCTGACCAGCGGCAGGGCTTCACCGGCACGGCGGGCGGCGCGTCGCATGGCGGCGAGATCCCACCGGGGGACGCTCCGAGCGACCGCCATCGCGCGGTCCGCCCCAGCGAGCCGAACCTCATGGTCCGTACGGATCCCGTTCCCCGTATCACGCCGACGGCCCGCGATCCGGCGCGCAGAATAGTCAACGTGACTCAGCGACCGTCCATAACCCGCCCGACGGATACCTTCTACGACGCGGTCGGCGGTGAGGAGACGTTCCGCCGGCTGGTGGCCCATTTCTACGCAGGGGTCGCCGAGGACCCGTTGCTACGGCCGCTCTACCCCGACGAAGACCTGTCCGCGGCTCAGGAACGGCTGCGGATGTTCCTCGTCCAGTACTGGGGTGGACCATCGACCTACAGCGATCAGCGTGGTCACCCACGCCTGCGGCTGCGTCATGCCCCCTTCGCGATCGGCCCGGCTCAGCGGGACGCCTGGCTGATCCGCATGCGTGCCGCCGTCGACGAGCTGAAGCTGTCTCCGGAGTACTTTGAGCCGCTGTGGGATTACCTGACGATGGCGGCCAACTCACTGGTCAACCGCCCGGAATGAGCCGGCGGCCCCGGCCTTGGCCCCGATCCAGGCCCTGCCCGGTCTGGTGCTCGGGTGGCCGGGGCCGGCCGCGGTGCACAGCAGCATTACGTCACCGCACCATTACGTCACAGCACCGTCGCGGCCGGACCGCTCAGCCGGACCGACGCGGGGCACGGAAGCCCGAGACGAACGGGATGACCTCGATCACCAGATAGCCCGCCCGCACCAGCGGATCCGCCTCGGCAGCGGCACGGGCCTCGTCCAGCGAGCCGGCCTGGAACAACAGCACCGCCCGCAACCGCGTGCCAGGTTCGGCTGACCCGCCATACAACACGAGCGACCCGGCGGCCCGAAGCGACTCCAGGTACTCCAGGTGCTCGGCATGCCGCCGGTCATACTCCGCATCCTCACCGGACGATGGATGCGCTCGCCCCTGCGTGAGTACGACCAGTTCGTAGCGGTTCAACGCGGCCATGGCTTTGCTTCGCGGCCAAGCGGTGGAACGACAGGCAACAGGGGCGCTCCTACTCGCGAGTGAGCTTACGGTAGGTCATCCGGTGTGGACGGGCCGCCTCAGCGCCAAGGCGTTCGATCTTGTTGACCTCGTAATCCGCGAAGTTCCCCTCAAACCAGAACCAGCGAGCCGGGTCGGCCTCCGTCCCCTCCCAGGCAAGAGTGTGCGTGGTGACACGATCCAGGAACCACCGGTCATGCGAGATCACAACCGCGCATCCCGGGAACTCCCCCAGCGCGTCCTCCAGCGACCGCAGCGTCTCGACATCAAGATCATTTGTTGGTTCGTCGAGCAGCAGAAGATTGCCGCCCCGCTTGAGGGTCAGCGCAAGGTTCAGCCGGTTACGCTCACCGCCGGACAGCACTCCGACCGGTTTCTGCTGGTCCGGTCCCTTAAAACCGAAGGACGACACGTAGGCCCGGCTCGGCAGCTCGATCTTGCCTACCACGATGTGGTCGAGCCCGTCGGAAACGACCTCCCATACGTTCTTCTTCGGGTCGAGGCCCGCGCGGCTCTGGTCGACGTAGGCGATATCGACCGTCTCACCGATGACCAGCTCGCCGGCATCGGGTGCCACCGCACCGGTCAGCATGGTGAACAGGGTGGTTTTTCCGACACCGTTCGGGCCGATCACGCCGACGATGCCACCACGCGGCAGGGAGAACGACAGATCATCGATGAGGACCCGGTCGCCGAATCCCTTGCGCAGCTTCTTCGCCTCGATCACCACAGCGCCCAGGCGCGGGCCCGGCGGGATCTGGATCTCCTCGAAATCGCGGGGACGGGCCTTGTCCGCCTCGGCCGCCAGCTCCTCATAGCGGGCGAGACGTGCCTTGCTCTTGGCCTGGCGGGCCTTCGGGTTCGACCGCACCCACTCCAGCTCCTGCGCGAGGACGCGCTTACGCTTCGCGTCCTTACCGCCTTCGACCTTGAGGCGGGCGGCCTTCGTCTCCAGGTACGTCGTGTAGTTGCCCTCGTAAGGGTAGGCATTGCCCCGGTCGAGCTCGAGGATCCAGCCAGCGACGTTGTCGAGAAAGTAACGGTCGTGCGTGACCGCGAGAACCGCTCCGGCATAGCGCGCCAGGTGCTGCTCCAGCCAGGCGACGCTCTCAGCGTCGAGATGGTTGGTGGGCTCGTCCAACAGCAGCAGGTCAGGGGCCTCCAGAAGAAGTTTGCACAGCGCGACGCGGCGGCGCTCCCCACCGGAGAGCCTGGTTACGTCGGCATCGCCCGGAGGCAGCCGCAACGCGTCCATCGCCTGATCCAGTTGGCTGTCGAGCTCCCAGGCATTGGCCGCCTCGATCGTGTCGATAAGCGCCGCCTGCTCGGTCAGGAGCACATCGAAGTCGGCGTCGGGCGCAGCCATCTTCTCGTTGATCTCCTCGTACCGCGCGAGGACCCCACGGATCTCCCGGACCGCGTCCTCAACGTTGCCGCGAACGTCTTTTTCCTCGTTGAGCGGTGGTTCCTGCGCGAGCATGCCGACGGTGAAACCGGGGCTCAACGTCGCGTCTCCGTTACTGGGCTGGTCAAGACCAGCCATGATCTTCAACAGCGACGACTTGCCCGCGCCGTTGGGACCGACGACACCGATCTTCGCGCCGGGCAGGAACGACAGGGTGACATCGTCGAGGACGACCTTGTCACCGTGGGCTTTGCGCACCTTGCGCATCTGGAAGACATACTGCGCCATGCGGTCAACCTTACGAGTCGGGCAACCTGACAGGTCAGGCGGCAACGCGGGTCAGGAGCAAACGCGGGTCAGGAACAGGAGTCTCCCCGGTGGGAAGACCGCCGAGGAGCGTTGGATCTTCCCGGCACGGGGCCACTATCCGCACGGGTGCGACACCAGGGTACGAGCCCGCTTCCCGGCCGTGTCCCGGGAACCTCCTTCCCACGGGACACCGACCATCAACCGACGCTCAGCCGAATAGCCGGCGCAAGCCCCGACCCCACCGCCCCGACCTGGCCGTCGGGGGCCACAACGCTGACACCCGCTCCCCCGTCGACGCGGACCGGAAGGTCCTGACGATCGAAAAAACGCTCGCCGCCACCGGCGGACGGAGTGTAGAACAACGCCAATATCACCGAATGGTCCGTTGCCGCGGATACCTGTGCCGTGGGAGCGGCAATGACCGTGGGAGCGGAACCGAGACCGGCCATCGTCACCCCGTCAGGGCTGACAGTAATCTTTCCGGTCACCGAATGGGACGGATCAACCGGATAGGACACCCGACGCCCATCGGCAGTCATCTCCAACCGGGCCGAGCGGGCCCCCGGCGGAACCGACGCGCGGACGACGACACCGACGCTCGGGCCGTCAACCACCCGCAGGCGCTCCAACCGAGCGGCCGATGATGACGCAAGTGTCCGATTGTATCCCTCCGCTAAGCGGAGCAGGTAGGCGGATCGGTCCGGATGATCGGCAAGAACCGTGAAGTCCGCACGGCCTCGTGACACCGCGTACAAGATTCGCGTGTCCATGCCAGGCGGGTTGGCCACCACCGACGTGGGATGCATGAGAAAGGCCGGATCCGCCGACACCATGACCAGCACCCGCCCAGGTTGAACCGCGACCATGTTCGCAAGATTTCGATCACGTCGGGTGAACGACACATTATCCTCGACCGCGAAAACAATTACAACGACACTCAGCCCGAAGCAGGCAGCGGCGGTAAGCCCACCGATCCGCGGCCGCGCGACAGTGAGATCGACCAATCCCCGAGCCCCGAAGAGAACAAGTGGAATGAGTATCGGCATGAGATAGAAAGGGCCGATATACCGGATTCCACCCCACAGCTCGGCCGCGTTCCAGGCACCCCAGAACACGATGTAACCGAGGATCAGCAGCACCGCGCCGGCCCCGAGCGCTAAGGTCGCCGCGGACAACCGTCGGCGGATAACCGCCGCGACCGACAACGCCGCCAGGAACACCCCGCCGAACGCCCAGAGACCGAGAAACCACAGATGGTCACCGATCGAGGTGAGCCCCTCAGCCAAGCCGAAACGGTGCGGAGGGTCGCCGGGAAAGAGACGCCGATCCCCGAACCCCAGCTTGTCATCGGGCTCAAGCAGCGCAAAGGGCAATCTGAAGGGGTTACCCGTTGCCATGGAGTTATAACCGAGCAATGCGGCAATCGGGACCACCAGCCCCGCGCCGAGCCAGCGCAGCAGCCACCGCCGCCGGCCGCGAGCTCCTCGGCTCACCGCCCACAGCACACATGGGCCGAGCATCAGGACGGTGTCGTAGGGCCGGACCGCGGCAGCCAGCCCCATCGCCAGCCCTGCCGCGGCAAGCGGCGCCCCGCGCCTGGTCCGCAGCCCCCGTAGCAGCCCGACAAGCACGCATTCATACAGCACAAGGACTGGCAGATAGGACAAGAGCAACGCGCTGTGCAGGATGATCAAAGGTGACAGCGCCAGCAGCCAGGCCGCGACGGCGGCGACCCGCCGATCGTCCAGCAGCTCGATGCCGGCATGGTAGGTGACCCCCACCGCGGCAGCGGCGAGGAGCCCGAGCCCCACGGCGGTGCCACCGGTGAGCACGAGACTCAACGCGTACAGCCCGGCAACCACAGGGGTGTACTTCAGGACGTAGTGGCCGTCAACGACCGCCGCCAGCCACGGTGCGTAGGAGGCGGCCGACCGCGGAGCCGGCGGAAACAGATGGCCACCCGCCAGCGTCTGGGCTTGCAGTCGGTAGAGGGCCTCGTCATTGTTGATCGACAAATACGGAAACAGGTAACGATTGATCACGATTGCCGCGACCGCGCTGAGCAGAGCCGCGACCACCACCGTCCGCCCCGGCACAGACACCGCGACCAAACGCGACCGCAAAATCACCAATGGCTGTCGCCCTGCCGCTCGTGGGATGGGCGAGGTGGCGGGCGGAGAATCGAGGCGGCCATTCGGCTCGTCCGAGCCGGGCAGACTCCTCCTACCGCCCGCTCCCCCGGATCCCGAACCGTCGCCAAGGCTTGCCAGCCCGTCGACGCGCCCACCCGGCACCTGAATGGAAGCCGGCATATCGGCGCCCCGCGCGCTGGTCACGGGCTGACGCTACCCACCGGCCGGACCCGGGCCGGGCCTGCACCCACCTCCTGGCCGTTTCGACAACGGTGGGCGCCCGAGCCACCGGCAACCCGCGGACCGCCGACTACCGTGACATCACACCGCCGCCGGACGCTGAGCCGGGATGACAGAAGGCGAGCCGTCGGGCTCCAGCGCCGTTGGCATCCCGCCGGGCACTGACCCGCTGAGAAACTCGTCCGCGCCCGCATGGGTGAAACCCCCGTCATGATACTCGGCACCGGTTCCGACGCCGGTCTGGCCATTGTGCACATCAGCCCTGCCTTCCTCGGCGAGGGGCTCGCATCCCAGCATGTTCCCGTCGCCTTCCGTAACCTCTGTGCTCTCTGCGCTCCCTGTGCTCTCCCGGTTCACGCGGACGACCCGCCGGACCGCGGCCGACTGGCGGGTCAGGTCAACCGCGACCGCGTCCGCATCCACTTCGTAGACGACTCGGCGGCTTCCGTCCTGGGTCTCGAACGACCTCTGGCGGAGTCGCCCGACCACGAGCGTCCTGTCCCCTTTGTGCAGCGAAGCGCCGACATTCTCAGCCAGGTGACGCCAGCAGGTGACGGTGACAAAGACGGTATGACCGTCCACCCAGCGGTTCTGCGACCGGTCAAACCGGCGCGAGGTGCTGGCCAGGCGCAGGGAGCAGACAGAGTTCCCATTCTGCGTGCATCGCACGTCAGGGTCGTCAACGAGGTTGCCGAGCAGCGTGACCGATGCTTCGATCATGGTCCCTCCAGGATCATGGTTGCTGACCTGCTTCCGTGGCGGACGGTCCGGCGGAACCCAGCGATGGCGATTGCCGTCTCGTCTCATGTCACACTGTGACCGTTGGCGACCGGTTCGACCTGTTCCCGCGATCAACTGTGGACAACGGGACGCCCCTCCACAGCGGTGACGCCAGCGGCGTGCACAACAGACCCATGTTGTGTCACATTGGACTTTTCCAGATGGCCGCCTCGACAAAGAGATCATCACGGTGACAGACGCAACCAGCTGACGACGGTGGAGCACGATTCTGTCTCTGTCAGTAACCAGTTGACACGGGACCCGCGACGATCGATTATTCCCCCGCAGCCTGGGTCAGAACCGCGCTGCGCGTTCGCTCCGGGCGACAAGCACAATAGGCGGTAAGCGCCCGTAGCTCAGCGGATAGAGCGAGTGCCTTCTAAGCACTGGGTCGCAGGTTCGATCCCTGCCGGGCGCACGAGCCGGTTGAGTGCGCTCGTCGACCTTCGGTTGGCTTCGTCACCAGCCGCGCTGTCTGCCGGGGGGCCAAACTCCCCGAACCCTCCACGATCACAGACGCCGTCCCGACACTGATCGGGACGGCGTCTGTGTAGCAACGGGTACAGCAACAGCCGTCAGAGTCGGGGCTCGGTCAGGTGGCTGTCGAGCTTGCCCAGTGCACGCCGTTTCTCCCCCATCGACGCATGCGCGTAGATCGTCATCGTGACCTCGATCGCCGAGTGGCCCGCGATGTCCCGGACGATGTGCGGCGGCACGTCAAGATCCAAACTGGTAGGCAGAAATGTTCGTACCGCGTCGAGTTCCTCGGCGGAGCCTTGGTCGATTCCGGGTCAGAGCGAGACTCGGTGAGGTGACGTCCGACGGTCGGGACTGTCCCGGTCCTCTGGGCGCGGGAGGGTCTGCCGGGGAACCGGCCGCGTCCAGGGCACTGACGTGTCACTGCATGATCAGCTTTCGCCGACCCTGGACCCGTCCGGCCCCCGGCAGATCAGGCGCCTACCAGAGGAACGGAAGAAAAAGTGCCCCTATGTCCTTCGTCATGCCAGGTCCGGAGGCCGGGAGCCCCGGCGGGGCCACGAAGAAGGTAACGGGGGAGAAACGAACGACCGCGACGACCGATCAGGACGGTTGGGTCTGCGCGGGAACCCTGCGGTACGAGGCGAGGTCGGGCGGGGTGCCGGCAAGGCCGTGCCCGGGATCGCCCGGAACACCAACACGACCTCGACATCCCCGAGCGCTTCGATGAACACCGCGTCGGTAGGAATCCTGACGGCGGTCCGAGCGAGGTCGAACGGGTCGGCGCCCGGCTTGACGGTCATCTCGTAGTAGCCGTGGCCGGGAGTGTCGAGGCGAACGAAGGGTTGTCCGTCCGAGGGGTCGCGCGGCGGGTCATAGGCAGGCGGAATGATGGGCATTGGGTCTCGCTCCCTTGTCTGTGAAGGGCCGGGATCAAGGTCCCGGTGTGGTGTTCGAGCACCCACCGGGACCGCTTACCGCGACTGGACGATCATCCAGCCATGAGAAACGACATACACACTCTGGACGGTCGTCCAGTAATGTCGGGCTATGTCGGATCACCTCATGGGCGCGGCGGAGATCGCGCAGCGGCTCGGAGTAGGCCGCACGCGAGTGAACCAGCTGCTGAAGGAAGACCCGACCTTCCCGAAACCGACCGCCACCCTGGCAGCCGGTCACATCTGGAACACCGAAGACGTAGAAGCATGGATTGCCGAACACCGGCCCTCCACCGATGACCGGACCTGACCGTCATCACGCCGCAGCCCCCCTCTCCGGGAGCCCCCGGAGCCGATCCACGTAGGCAACAAGCGCCGCCCGCGGGATGCGCCGTGCCCAGCCGATCCGGACGGATTCGAGCTGTCCGGCGTTGAGCAGCTCGTAGACAGTGGTGCGGCTGACGCCGAGCAGGTCGGCGGCTTCGGTGGTCGTGAGAAGAAGCGCGTGCACGGTTCCTCCCTCCAGTGATCGTCGGGTCGGGGTTCAGGCCGCGCGGGGCATGCCGGGGTCGGCTGCCGAAACCGGGCCGGGATGCCCGCGGGCCGTCCGTGCGGCACGGGCCGCGTCCAACTGGGTGCGCCAGTGGTGACTGTCCGCAACAGCCCGCAACAACATGTGTTCACGGCGCGGGGCGGCCGGATCACCCGGCCGGAGCAGCTGCCAGACCACCCGGTCGGATGTGCCGCCCTGACCACCACGTGCCTCGTTGCCGGTGTGGCCGAGGACCGCGAGCTGTTCCCGAACCCACGTCTTGCGATCTTCCCGATGGTCGGTGAGGGTCTTACCCGACCATTTCCGCGAGACCAGCACGCGGCGGCCGCCGAAGCCGAGGGTTTCCCGCCGGTGGGCCTTGCCCGTGCACCGCCCCGGCACCAGCCCGGCCTTCGGGTTCTTCGGCTGCACACCGTAGCGCAGCCAGTTCGCACACGTCGGCGCGCACGGCTCGAACCGCAGAGCGTCGGCAAGCCGCTCGACATGCGCACGCTGCACGTCGGTGGTGACGTCGTGACAGGTATCCAACGACTTGGTCGGATACCTGGTCAGGTAGCCGATCAACCGGCCGGTGTTGCGGCTGGTGGCGGTCACCCCGTCCGCGCGGACCTGCACCCCGAACCGGACCACAGGCGACCTACGCGATCATGCTGGCCACCGCCAGTATCGGCAGATTCCGGCCACGGCCCGTGTCCGTTGGGCCTGGATGCCTGGCTGCCCGCGAGTTCCCGGCGGCCGAATTTCCGGCCGGCCACTCTGGCGGTCCAGAGCTGCTTCAGCACGCCGCCCGGCCTGTCGATGCGACCCATCCACCTCCGTGGACACCCTCCGTCGCCGAACATGGGCGTGAGGTCGAATCCAGGTCGATCGACACACCCATGCTTTGCATGGAATATCTCCTTGATGTAATACTGCCGCGGTGGACATTGACTGGCCCGAGGACTTCGGCCGGTGGCTCGACCGCCTCGAGGAGGAGGCGGGTGCAGGCGACGAAGGCTCGCGTCTCCTGCTGGCCTACGCCGCTCGTGCCCTCGACCAGTTGCGGAACCTGACAGATCCGCCCACCCGGGACAGCGAAACGGCCACCCTGCGCTGGGTACGGCAGTCCCGCCGCTACCCGCTCTGGCGGGTCTCGCACGCCTACGACCCACGGGTAGCTGTCCGGCTGATCTGCTGGTTTCCTCCCGGGACCGGCACCGTGGTCGTCACGCTGTTCGCCGCCGACAAGGCCAGGTTGGGAGACGTCTTCTACGACGGAGCAGCCGCCAGAGCCGACCCCCTGATCGACCAGTGGAAGCGCGAGACCTCCTACGAGGAGAAGCCATGACAGAGAACGCCCCGCAGCTGCCGTCGAAGTTCGTCCGTGGCAACGACCACCTAAACCGGCTTCTAGCCGACCCCCAGCTCGCCGCCGACGTCGCCGAGGCCCACGTGGCGGCCGAGGAGATGGACCGGGTCCACGCCATGAACCTGGCGATGATCCGCAAGGCCGCGCAGATGACCCAGACAGAGGTCGCCAAGAAGCTCGGCGTCGGCCAGGCCGCTGTCTCGCGCCTCGAAAGCCGCGAGGACATGCTCCTGTCCACCCTCTACGACTACCTCACCGCCACCGGCGCCGACGCCGCCAGCATCGTCGTCACCGTCCACGGACGCCGCATCGAACTCGACCTCGGCATCATCCACGGCGCCCGGACCGCCTGACGACACGGACACCTCGACTGCGCGCGCCGAGACAGGGAGACGTGGGCCCGCGGGCGACGAACCAGCTCCACACCAGGAACGGCTACCCGACGTGGGGGCGGTTACGGGGAGCGCCCACCTGCGTCCGGCGCTCGATCAGGGCGCAGATCGGGAACGTTGTGGGCGGGCCTCGGTCCGGACGTGCCAGAAGGCCGCCGACGGTCCGCTCGGGTGATCGTCCGCGTCATAGCCGGCGCGAGCCCGGCCGTCGACCACCGTATGTGGGTATCTCATGGCGGTCGACGGGGGATCCAAACAGGGAAGCAATCGCTGGGTGCGGAAGAACCGAGACGCCAGCCGCCCACGGACACGGGGTTCAGGGCCGTGCCTCCACCAGCTTGCTCTCTGAAAGCGCGGCAGCGAAGCCCCCGAGGAAGTGAGCCTGCAGGACCCCGTACTCGGCGTTGAGCGGGCGTGGGAATTCCAGCCTGAAGCGACGCACGTCCTGCCGTTCAACATCGGCCACGACGGCGGGGCGGCAACCCGCCTGGTGCCGAGGGGCGGTCGGCGACGGCGTACCTGTGGGAGCGGGTCTGGGAGAAGGACGCCTGGCTCACCATCATCGGACGGCTGATGATCGTGGAGACCAGGGAGGAGTGGGACGTTACGACGGGGACGTCGGTGCGGCGCACCAGCATGCTCTTCCCGCGGTTCCACCAGTGGGAGGGCGTGACGACCATCGTCGACGCCGTGCGAGAGGAGGGCGTCGGCCACCGGTACCTGATCGAGCACTCGGCCGGGTCGGGGAAGACGAACACGATCGTCTGGACCGCGCACCGGCTGGCGCGGCTGCACGTGGACGACGAGAAGGTCTTCGACTCGGTCATCGTGGTCGTGGACCGGACGGTGCTCGACGGGCAGCTCCAAGGGCCGCTCACCCCCGGCCATAGACGCAGGTGGGAAGCGGGTCGCTGGTGGTGCCGGTTCAGCCCAGCTCTGGTGTAGCAGCGGCTGTGTACGTCCGCGGACGACTGCAGACACCGGTGCGACGCCGCGATCCGGACCAGCCTTGATACCGGGCGCACCCAAGATCATAGTCAAGGATGTGAGCTGCGAGAACGAGTTCGCGCACGATTCTGACGGCGGACGATGGCCGCACCGTACGCCGCTGGTCACAGCGGCCATGGGCCGTCAGAGCGAACCGAGGAACCCCAGGGCAGACATGCGGTGTACGCGACGACCATGGGCAGTGTCGGTCACGTCTTGGGTGCAACCTCCTCGGTTCGGACAGGAGCAGAGTCCGATACGGCGAGGCATGTCCAGGTCCTCACCGACGGCTCCGGGTCGCCCCTTCGAGGATCTTGGTGATGTCCTCGACGGAATCGAGGGCGCCGGAGGCGATGCTCACCACGAGGTCGTAGGCCTCGTCGTTGGTCAGCGTCAGGCGGCGGCCGTTGACACCGTAGAAGGCGATCAGACCGGCGAGCGCGAGCCGCTTGTTCCCATCGACGAGGGCATGGTTGTGAGCCAGCGAATGCAGGAGCGCGGCGGCCTTGCCGTCCAGAGAGGGATAGGCGTCACGGCCGAACACCGTCGCCCGCGGGCGCGCGAGAGCGGATTCGAGCAGGCCGTGGTCTCTGACCACCGGTTCGGAGCCGATGGCCCGCTCGGCGATGTACAACAGTTCGCGAAGCGTCAGATAGATCATTCGCCGAGCCGACGGAGCGCCTCCGCGTACCGCGGAAGCTCCTCGTCCAACACCTGATCCAGCAGCTCCGCCCGGCTGTGCGCCTCGACGTACTCTCGGATCGCCTGCCGAGCGATCTCCTGCATCGACCGCTGTTCCAGCTCCGAACGCAGACGCAGAGCCTCTGCCTCGTCATCCGTCAAGCGCAGTGTCATCGCCACAACCTCACGGTATCACCATTGATACCATCGTGGGGTCTCACAGCGTGGTCGCGGCGATCGACTCCTAGCCGATCTTCCTGGCGTTAGCGTTGCCGGCGTAGCCGGCCCGACGGATCTTCGCATGGGCAGGTTCGATGGAGACGGTCGGGCCGTTGACCTGCAGGTTTAGGTTCGCATTAGTGCTGGTTGGGTGCACTCGGGGATCAAGCCCGTATGCTGGGCCTTTCGATCCCCTTGTCATGCCTGCCAGGCGGCCGAGCCCCCCGGAACCCCCATATGTAGCAACGGGTGCGGCAACGGCTGTCAGGGTCGGGGCTCGGTCAGGTGGCTATCGAGCTTGCCCAGCGCACGCCGCTTCTCCCCCATCGACGCATGCGCGTAGATCGTCATCGTGACCTCGATCGCCGAGTGGCCCGCGATGTCCCGGACGATGTGCGGCGGCACACCAAGATCCAACAATAGCGTGACGCAGGTATGGCACAGCCCGTGGAACACCACGCCGTCGAGACCGGCCGCGCACCGTAGCGGCATCCAGAACCGCCGCAGGCTGTCGGGTTCGATCGGTGTCCCGATCGTCGTCGTGAACACGTGGTCCGTCGTGACCCATCGTTCGCCGGCCGCCGCACGCTCGGCGTTGTGGAGCTTGCGATGTTCCGCGAGCGCATCCGCGACCAGGCCCAGGAGCGGCAGGGTCCGTTCGGAATCCTCCGTCTTCGACGGGAACAGCCGCAGTTCCCCGCCGACCCGCAGGAGTGTGTGACGAACCGTCAGGGTCTCCCGGTCGGTGTCGATGTCCGACCACTGGAGACCAAGGAGCCCCCCGCGACGCGTTCGGTACCGAAGCGGATGTGTGCCGTGCCGCCGGACTCGGTGATCTGGTCTGTGCTCAGCGCGGCGATGCGAGAGAGTTGCTGGCCGAGAGCAGCAGCAGGGCCCCGGCGACGCGGTCGGTGCGCTCGAGGGTGCCGTCGTGCAGGAGCCGGGTGAGTAACGTGATGCGTTCGGTCTCGCTGGTCGCCGGTCCGGTCCGCCGCGGCCGGGGCGGGACGTTCATTCGCTGGATGTGACCGCGATCGGCCGCCCAGTCGAGGAAGTCGCGGATGTCGGCGGCGGCGGGACCGGTTGTGGTCAGCCAGATCTCGATGGTGGCCTGGTCGAGGCTGGTGGGCGTCGTGTCGCGGTCGTAGAGCCAGCCGAGGAAGCGGATCGCGAGGTGCACCCTGGTCTCGGCGTGTTGGGTCCAGGGCCGTGGGCCGTGGGCCGTGGGCCGTGGGCCGTGGGCCGTGGGCCGTGGGCCGTGGCGATGCTAAAGGGAGCACATTCAGGTTCTATTCCCGCCACGCCCTTCACAAGATCAGGATTTCCGGCCGGAGCGGCGGTGAAGGTTGAGCGCTGCCGGGGTCTGTGGATGCCTGTGACCGCCAGGCCGTAATGAGACGTCGGGCTTCCCGGGATGGAGACCACGTGTGTGGTACGGCCGGAGACAGGCAAGGCTCCTACACCGGCTGCATGAGCGTGCGCGAGGAAGCACATCGGCTGCTTGACGCGCTGCCGGAGGACCGGCTACCCGAAGCCGTGGAGCTGCTGCGGCAGTGGGCTGCCGTGGAGCGCGGCGAGCGCCCCCGTCGTCAGTTCCGTACGACGGCTCTCTTCGACGGCGAACCAGATCTGGGCGAGCGCGCCAAGGAAGGCATGCGCGAGGCCTGGGGTGACGAGAACCGCCGCAGCGCGTGATCGTCGTCGACACCGGCCCCGTGCTGGCGCTCGCCAACCGCAAGGACGACCATCACCGGCAATGCGTCGACCTGCTCCAGAACTTTCCCGGGCCGCTTCTGCTCCCAGCCCCGCTCCTCTCCGAGATCGGCTACCTGCTCTTCAGCCGGGCCGGAACGAAGGCCGAGGCCGACTTTCTGCGCGATGTGGCGGACGGTGTCTACGAGCTGGTGCCCGTCACGCCTGCCGACGCCCGTCAGGCCGCCGTTCTGGTCGAACGGCATGCGAGTCTTCCACTGGGCACCGCCGACGCCTTCGTCGTCGCGGTCGCCGAGAACTTCCAGGCGGTGCACATCGCGACGCTGGATCGCCGCCACTTCAGCGTGCTCCGTCCAAGCCACGTCCCCGCCTTCACTCTGCTGCCGTAGCCTTGGCGTTTGTATTGTCGGCGTAGCCGGCCTCGCGGATCTTCGCATGGGCAGGTTCAATGGACACGGCCGGGTCGTTGACCTGCAGGTTCAGGTTCGCATGAGAGCGACCGGCAATAGCGGTGTGGATCAAGGGGCGGGATTGGGGTGCGTGCGTCGCGAGGCGGAGGCGGGAACAATGCCATCACCTTGAGCTTGATCGCTGACGGTAAGCGCGCCCGAAGCCGGTGACGGTTGGTGACGGTGTTCGGGATGTCGCGACTCGCGACCCCGGCCAACGGCCAGTCTGATTCGAACACCAACTGTGCCGCCTCGTCTTTGTACTCCTGCGTGTGCTTCCGAGGTGCTGCCCCCATGACGCCTCTTCCTCTCGGGCAGTGGGCTTCAGGTCCGCTGTCCGCAGCACCGGGACCACTCCAGACCGGACTCTCGCTGTCCGGCCGGGCCGCCACAGGCTCAGCGGCCCATACCGAACCCCGCACAGGTCCTGCCGGAGCGAGATATCCGCCCGTCTCCTCACCAGGAATTGGATCCGATGTGACGGCATGACTGGGCACGTTCGCAGCCGCTTCGATCGGCCTCATGTTTCAAAGCGGTAACTAATCGATGACGAGACCACCGACAATCGACGGAATACCATCCAGGTAACGGAACAACCGAATCACCGCAACCTTCCAGAGCAACCTCACAAGGACGCCCGGGACGTTGGCCGGCCTCACACCGGCTGCCCGGAGAGCAGCGACACCGCGGTACGCCGAGGCCAGCACCTGCACCTTCGGACAGGCCTGGACGATCCGCCATGCCCTGGCACTCCTCCGCACGCCCGCTGTCACCACGGCGTCTCGCGGGAATCCCGCCATCCGGCCGTCGGCCCCGGCCACGGCGGGCATTCAGACCCATGGACTTTCCGGTCAGAATGGCCACGCCGAGCACCTGTCAACATACGTGAAGTGCGACCAGCCCGGCAGCCGGGCTGGCGGATAGAATCGTCCGGGTGGCTGCAACCAACGCTCACAACGAACGCGAGGTGTGATGTGGCAAGCGAAAAGAACCGACTTCCCATGAATGCTGAAGGCCCCTTCTTCGTCGACTCCGAATGCACTGACTGCGAAAACTGCCGCGGCGTTGCCCCGGATTTCTTCAAGCGCGATGACGCTCGCGAGGTCTACTACATATGCCGGCAGCCGTCGTCCGAGGAGGAAGAGGAGATGTTGTTGCAGGCCCTGGAGTTCTGCCCGGCTGAGGCAATCGGGCGGATCGCGGCGTAACCCACCGCGAACCACGAAAGTCGTGATCACGCTCTTCTCGCGGCGGGGTTCCTGTGATCGGACGGCTCCACGGAACCCCGACCGAGATCGTTAACAGCCGAGCCACGACCGGCCGCGACAGAACCGTCACAGCACGACTCGGCAGGCATACACCGCGCCCCGGCAAGCCGGCCGTACTCCAGCTGGCGCACATAGCAGCTGATAATGGATCCAGCCCACCACTCCCTCGAACACATACAATAAAAATATTGAACCATTATTACCAATAAAATAGCATTTGCCCGAATCGGCCAGCGGGGCAGCCGGCCCGGCCACCCGCCGATAAATACCCAAAAACAACGTCGCCCCGGAAAGCCACGCCGTAATGTGGGACCCTCATCTTTCGAGGAGGGGCGTTGTCCACAACTCCGGGGAAGCCACCCGCATGCCAGGCTTCGCCAGATCAACAGGGGCTCTACGACCGCATACTGGGCCGACCGCTCGGACCCCTGGCGGAGCTCGCCGGGCTACGAGACAGCCATCCGATGGTGGACTCGATTGTCGATGAAATCAATGGCCGCCGGATTCGCATAGGCGATCATTGGCTGTCGGATTTTGCATCCTGCAACTATCTTGGTTTCGATGTAAACCCAGAGATCATTGCGATGGTGCCGGAGTACCTGACCAAGTGGGGTACCCATCCGAGCTGGTCACGTATGATCGCCCATCCACGGCTGTTCACCGAGATCGAAGAAGAACTCACCGAGCTCCTCGGCGCCGAAGACAGCCTCACGATTCCCACGATCACGCACATCCATATGTCGGTCATTCCGGCTCTCGTCGGAGAAGGGTCGGTCTTTCTCGACCGGCATGCGCACCGCACGATTCACGACGGCTGCGCCATAGCGCGGGCCCGAGGTGGCACCCTGTACTACTTCGATGCCGAGAATCCCAGCCAGCTGGATGAGCTGCTGCGGGCGTGCCCCACCTACCCAAGACTGGTATGTATCGACGGCGTGAACAGTATGACCGGCAACACACCGCCGTTGACCGAGCTGCTGGCAGTCACCCGGGCGAACGACGCGATCCTCTACATCGACGATGCCCACGGTTTCGGCGTCATCGGTGAGCGCGGCCGAGCCGAGATCAGCCCGTACGGTTTACGCGGTAACGCCCTTGTCCGCCATGTCGGGGAAAGCTATGACGGACTCATCCTGGTGGGCGGCTTCTCCAAGGCGTACTCATCCCTGCTGGCCTTCATCGCCTGCCCGACCACGGTGAAGAACTACCTCAAGGTGACTGCCGCGCCGTACGTCTTCTCCGGGCCGTCGCCGGTGGCTTCGCTCGCCACCGTGCTGGCCGGCTTCCGGCTCAACGCGGTGCGGGGCGACACCATCAGGGCCGATCTCCATCGCAAGACCGCCCGTGTTCTCGACGGTCTGGCACAACTCGGGCTGCGGACCTTGAACCGGTCCGGAACACCGATCATCGAAGTACCGATCGGCAGTCCCGAGGACACAGACGCCCTTGGCCTCCACCTGTTCGACCGCGGGATCTACATCACCATGGCACCCTTTCCATTGGTGCCCCGAGCCGATGTCGGAATCCGCATTCAGGTGACCGCGGCCAATACCGACGAAGAGATTACCCAGCTGCTCGCGGTACTCGCCGAGGTTGCCGCGATGTTCCCAGGCCCGCGGCCAGAACAATACGAACAGTCCGAGCATGACGGACCTGCGCCGCGCCGCTGGCCCAGCCAATGGACGAAAACCGTGTAGAGCGCTCCCCTCCGCTGACAGGCCGACGGCTGTACGGCCGTACAGCCGTACAGCCGCGGTTCACGCCGGGCGGCCGGCGGCCCAGTCGGCCTGGCTCGTCACGATGCGTCCGGCCCGGTCCGTCGGCTTGCTCGGGCGAGCTCGGCCAGGCGCCGCACGGACAAGCGGTCGCGAACCAGCTTCACGTCCGTGTCCCGCGCATCATGCAGAACCGCCAGAAACCGTTCTCGCGGGATCTCCACGGCGCCCATGGAGCCGGCGTGCGCGGTCACGAACTGCACATCGACGAGCCGACCGCCGGCCCGCACGAAGCGTGCGTCAAAGTCGACCAACGCGACCTTGGACGCGTCGGTATGCGCGTGGAACATGGACTCAGCCATGAAGACGGCGCCGACGAGCACACCGAACATCCCGCCGACAAGATCGTCGCCCTTCCACACCTCGACGCTGTGTGCCCAGCCGAGCCGATGCAGCTGAAGGTAGGCGTCCGCGAGCTCAGGCGTGATCCACGTGGGTCGGCCACCGCGGCCGCAGCCACGGACGACATCGGCGAACGCCCTGTCCAACGTGGTGGTCCACGCGCACGCACGCATCCGTCTGAACAACGAGTCGGACACATGCACGCCGCCGACGGGCAACACGCCCCGTGGGTCCGGGCACCACCAGGGCAGGTCAAGATCTGGCGGGTCATCCCCGGCGAGGTTGAAGATACGCCCGTCAGCGACGGCGGCGCTGAACCGGCGGCGTGTGGCCGCGCCCTCGACCGGGTCTCCGCCCGGGACCGGGAAGGGGAAAGCTCCCCGCCGATACGCCCCGATCAGCACCGCCGCGGTGAGCTCGCCCCCGACCGCGATGGGTAAGCCCGCTGGCTCGCCGTGTTCCGTCGCTGGCAGCCCGTCCCATGGCGACGGCCCCGGCGGCTCGGGTGAGCCGGTCAGGTCCATGTGTGACCCGCGCGAACAGGTTCGGCCACGGCGTCCCGGCCCGCCTCCACCTCCACCTCCACCTCCACGGATTCAACGGCCAATGCGGCACAACCAGCTGACAAACGGTGATCATTACGATGCCAGAGCAGCGGCGTCAGCTCCTCGGCGGGCTGTGGGCAACCCAGGTAGAAGCCCTGCGCAAGATCACAACCAAACTCGGCCAGACGCCGCATCGTGCTCTCGGTCTCGACCCCTTCAACCACGATACGCAGGCCAAGGGAGTGTGCGAGCCCGACCGTGGACTGCACGATCGCCGCCGCCCCCGGATCGGAGTCCATGTGCATGACAAAAGATTTGTCCAGCTTGAGAATATCCACCGGGAGCTCCCGCAGATAGGACAGGGACGAGTATCCCGTCCCATAATCGTCCACGGCAATGTGGATTCCCATCTCCCGCAGGGCCATGAGCACGGCCGCGGTACGGATCCGGTCAAGCATCAGGGCTGTTTCAGTGATCTCAAACTCAAGCGCCCGCGCCGGCACCCCGTGCAGCGCGAGCAGATCCGCGACCTCGGTCGGGAATGCCGTGTCGAGCAGATTGGACGCGGAGAGATTGACCGCGACTCCGATGTCCAGACCAGCGTCCCGCCAGCGACGGGACTGCCCCAGCGCGAGGCCGAGAACCTCCAGCGTCAGCGTACGCATGAGCCCGGTGTGCTCGGCCAGGGGCAGGAACACATCGGGCGGGAGAAGGCCCTTGGTGGGATGTTCCCACCGCACGAGCGCCTCCACCGCATGACAGCCACCGGTGCGCAGGTCGATCTTCATCTGGTAATGGACCCGCAGCTGATCCTCGCCGAGCCCGCTGCGCAGCGCCTCGATGATGTCCAGGCGATCCGGGGTGTGCACGTCCACACCAGGCTGGTAGTACTCGACCCCGGAGCGGGCGGCTTTGGCCGCGTACATCGCAACATCCGCTCGCTGCAACAGAACGCTCGCGGCGACCGCGTCGTCCGGGTAGAGCGCGGCCCCGATGCTCGCGTCCACGTGCAGGGTGACCGCGCCGACCTCGAAGGGGCCCTCGAGCGTGGCCAGCACCCTTTCGGCGACCATCTTGGCCACCGCCGCATCCGCATCTTCCAGGAGCACGGCGAACTCATCCCCACCGAGGCGGGCCAACAGGTCCTCCGGGCGCAGCGCCGCCGCGATCCGCCGCCCGACGAGCTTCAGCAGATCATCGCCGACGGGATGGCCAAGGGAATCGTTGATCTCCTTGAAACGGTCAAGATCAAGAACGAGCAGCGCGAACCGACGGGCCCCGGCGCCAGCGCCAGAGTCCAGCCCGTTGAGGCGTTCGAAGAAGCCACGACGGTTGGCCAGCCCGGTGAGCTCGTCGGTGCGGGCCTGCAGCTTGGTCTCAGCGAGCTGACGGACCTCGGCAAAGGTGATCCCGGTCCGCACGAGCGCGGCCAGAACCGTGGCGGCCGCGAGCGTGACGGTCACGGGCGGCAGCCGCGTTACCGCTCCGAAGACCAGGAGCCCAAGCGCGGCAATCGCGAAGATGGCTGGGATGGCCAGCACACCCCACCCGACGAGGCCCTCCGTCTTCTCCCGCGACGGCCGTTGCCAGGCGGCGTACGCGGGCAGAACCAGCGCCAGTGCCCACAGCACCTCGACCGGCCCGCCCGGGGAGTAGTGACCGCTGGCGACCTCGCCGACCACGACCGTATCGGCGGCCGCAAAGATAATCAGCGAGCCGCCGAGGAGATACCACACCCTTTCGAGCCGCCAGCCCAGCAGACCGAACACACTCACGACGAGCACGAGCAGCATCAGATCGGCAAGGGGATAGGCGAGATTGAGCTCCACCGTCGACATATTGGTCGCGCGGACCTTACCGATGGCACCGACAGCCAGGCCGCTGGCAAGCGCCGCCACCCCGAGAGCGCCCACCAGCGCGTCAAGCCAGACGCTGGGATGAAACCGGGACACTCGTTTGCGCATCAGCAGAATCACAGCTACATATGTCGCGATATAGAACAACAACCAGCCCGCGTCGGCCAGCGATGGCGACAGTTGCGGATTGCGATTGGCGACCCGTGTCGTGAAGTAAATCGTCCCGGCGCCGTAGCACAGAAGACCGGCCCCGATCGCGACCCACGCGGCCCGTTCACCACGCACAAGATTGGCGCGCACAAGGCACATGACCCCCGCCGCCAGGCTGAAGCAGTTGCCGAGCCAGCGATCGACCCCGTTGACTATGATCGATGTGTCGCGCAGGCCGGCGAGAGTGGTGGCCACGAAGAATACCGCAGCCGCCAGGAGCGCCACGCGGCCCGCTCGGACCACTCGCAATCGGCGAGCGGCATGTACTGAAGTCGTCAAATGATCATCCCCCCACGATCAGATCGGCGGGGCATATTCTGACACTCCGGGCGCTATTCTCCCTCAACAAACCACCAATCAGCCCGAGACCCCGGGAACCTTCACGATCGCCCCAATTTTTACCAACTGACAGTTGACCAACTGACGGCTGGCCGGCTGGCAGCGGCTTCTTTGTGGACCACTCCGGCGCGGCAGTGCGGCACCGGCCCGTGGCAGCGGTATGCCGACGTCCGATTTGCCACCCCTGACTACTGACAGCGTCCGTCAGTGAAAAATCCTGCGGACGAACACCCGTAGCTCCTCCACCCCTACCCGGGACTCGGCAATCCAGTCCCGAGGCACGCCCTGAGCGACCCATTCGCGACTCGTTCACCCCGAAGAGCTGGCACAGGCCCACGGCGTGTTTCGCAAGCCGTCGTTCGATCAGGGAGCCGGACAGACGGCTTGCGAAACACGCCCTAAGAGCGCCGGGCAATAGGGGACGCCGCGTCGCGGGGTTGGGGCACGCACCTCGCGTCATCGCTCCCCGTCCATCGCCGCGCGATGCACGGGTACCCGGCTCGTCAGTCGCCACCCACCACCTCCGGTGGCTGCCTCCGCCGCCTCGCGATGCACGCACCCCAACCCCACTCCTTGATCCACTCCTCTATTGCCGGGCGCTCTAAGTAAGTGGTCGCCGCCGGAAGTTGTTCGGGGGTGCCGGATGACAGACGGATGCATCGTGCGGCGGAGAAGGCCCAAGGAGCGGTGTTCTACCTGGGCCGACGACAACGAGGCGAGGCGCCGTCTGGCGCCGGCAGACCCTGGACGAACTTCTAGCGGCGACCGCTAAGAGCGCGTGTGAGATCGTCATTCCGGCTCACTGATCGAAAGCCCGATCTCACACACGCTCTAAGCTCCCAGGGCACTTGCTTCAACACCACCGGTCAGCGAGAGACCGCCGTCGACGACAAGCGTCTGACCTGTGATCCACGCAGCCTCGTCCGACAGCAGGAAGGTGACCGCGCCGGCAACGTCGCGGGGCAGCCCGAGCCGCTTCAGCGGGTAGGCCGAAGCCACCTTGTCCTCCCGACCGGCAAAAAGCGCGGTCGCGAACCTGGTCTTCACCACGGCGGGCGCGACCGCGTTCACCCGGATCGCCGGGCTGAGCTCCATCGCGAGCTCGCTGGTCAGACGGATCAACGCGGCCTTGCTGACCCCGTACAGGCCGATACCCGGCGATGGCCGAAGGCCCGCGACGGAGGCCATGTTGACGATCGCGCCACCGTGCTCGCCCATCCAGGCGTCCCGTACGAGCCTGATCCAGGCGAGCGGCGCAAGCACGTTGACACCAAAGATCTTCATTGCCGCGGCCGGTTCGACGTCGAGCATCGGGGCGTGGACAGGGTTGATCCCGGTGTTGTTCACGAGTATGTCGATTCTTCCGAACGTCTCAAGGGTCCGGCGGACGGCATCCTGCTGATGGAGCGGGTCATCGGCTCGTCCCGCTACCGCGAGGGCCACCTCGCCGCCCCCCAGCTCCTCGACCGCCGCTTCCAGCGGTTCCGCCTGGCGAGCGGTGAGGCTCACCTTCGCGCCCGCCCGGACAAGCTCTCTGGCAACCTCAAAGCCGATGCCCCGGCTTGCGCCCGTCACGATAGCGACCTGATCGGTTAGCGAGACCACTGCTGTCCGTCCTCCTCTGGCTGGCACCGTCCATCTGCGCATCAAACGGTTCGTGCCACTTTGACAGGAGAACAGTGATCGCGCCGCCTCCGGCGGAGTCAGCCCGCGACACCTCCGGCAGGAGCGGGCCAGGCCCGCTGCCAGGGCGCTCGGCCGGGGCCGCTCAGCCAGAGCGCTGGGCCGCGCGGTGGGGCATCAGAGCGTTCGCGGGAATGACGCCCAAGCGTCCGGCCTGGTAGTCCTCCACCGCCTGGCGCAGCTCCTCACGGGTGTTCATCACGAACGGCCCGTACATCTCGACGTGCTCGCGGATGGGCTGCCCGCCCAGCAGCAGTACCTCCAGCATCGGGGCCGGCCCAGGCTGTGGGTCGTCAGCGACGAGCGTGAGGTGGTCACCTGGCCCGAACACGGCAAGCTGCCCGCGGCCGACCGGACGGCCCTCGCCACCGACCCGTCCCGAACCCGCGAGGATGTAGGCAAGCGCGTTGAAGCCGGGGTTCCAGGGGACCGTCAGCCGAGCGCCGGGGGACACCGACGCATGTGCCACCGCGATCGGAGTATGGGTGGAGCCGGGGCCCTGATGGCCACCGACATCCCCGGCGATGAGTCTCAGCAGCGCCCCCGCGTCCGGCGACGAGACCAGGCTGACCCGGTCGCCTTCGATGCTCTGGTACCGCGGCGGGCTGAACTTGTCGCGCCCAGGCAGGTTCACCCACAGCTGGATGCCGTGGAAGAGCCCGCCGCTGACGACAAGCTCTTCGGGCGGTGTCTCGATGTGCAGGATCCCCGCGCCCGCTGTCATCCACTGGGTCGCGCCGTCGGTGATGACGCCGCCTCCGCCGTTGGAGTCCTGATGCTGGAACGTCCCATCGATCATGTATGTGACGGTCTCGAAGCCCCGGTGAGGATGCCAGGGGGTGCCCTTTGGCTCGCCCGGCGCGTACTCGACCTCGCCCATCTGATCCATGTGAACAAAAGGATCAAGATCGGCAAGGCTGACACCGGCGAAGGCCCGGCGCACGGGGAAGCCTTCGCCCTCACGGCCCGACGGCGCCGTCGTCACCGAACGGACCGGACGGTCAACGGCACCGGCGAGCGGCGTCCCAAGACGCGGCAGGCTGGTTGTATCGGCGGTCACGGCAGGCATCGCGATCCTCCTGACAGTGAGCTAAATGTTGCCAATGCAACTATACGTTGAGGATAACCCCAGCTCACCCTGGTCGCTTCCCGATCAGCCCACGTGACAACCTGGCCTGGACAACCTGGCCTCATGGATGGGCAGTTCAGAACGCCGCGGCGATCGTCTGCTCCACCTGCCGCTTGCGCGCCGCGAGCTCCGCCTCCTCGGCCCGCGCCCGGTCGAGGCTGTCGGCAACGGCCTCGTCTCCGTTCATCAGCTCCGCCAGGTCGAGGCTGGCCAGATCGAGGACACCCATCCGCGCATAGGCGTCGCGGACCTTTTCGCCCCACAGGCCTATATCCCTGACACAGGGCACAATCCGGCTGAACAGGAGCTTACGGAACACCCGCATGTAACTGGACGTCTCGACCGCGGCAAGGCAGGCGGCCACGTCGAATCCGAGGTTGTCCCACACCTCGGCGCCCCGCAGCCGGTCCCGCATCAGCCAGCAGCTTTCAACGACGAATTCCTCCCGCTCGGCACGCTCACGACTACTCAGCTGCGCATAGTAGTCACGCAGTACCAACCGGCCAAACGCCACGTGCCGAGCCTCGTCCTGCATCACGTAGGCGAGAATCTGCTTCGGCAGCGCGGCGGACGTGGCGTCGCGCAGCACGCCAAACGCGGCGAGGGCGAGACCCTCAATGAGCACCTGCATACCCAGGTACGGAATGTCCCACCGGCTGTCGCCAAGGGTCGAGTCGAGCAGCGACCGCAGTTCGGGATTGATCGGGTAAACGATACCGATCTTCTCCGTCAGGAAACGGGCATATGTCTCGGCGTGCCGCGCCTCGTCGATCGCCTGGGTCGCGGCGTAGAACTTCGCGTCCATGTCCGGCACCGACTCGACGATCCGAGCACTGCAGATCATCGCGCCCTGCTCGCCATGCAGGAACTGGCTGAACTGCCACGAGGTCAGATGCCGGCTGAGCTCACCGCGCTCCCGCTCGCTGAGTTTCTCCCAGACCGGCAGCCCGTGGATGGGGATGGTGTCGTCGGGAAGCTCCAGCGCCCGGTGGGGGTCCACCTCCACGGACCAGTCAATCCTGGTCGCGGCGTCCCACTGCCTGTCCTTGCCCTTCTGGTAGAGATCCAGCAGCCGGGCACGGCCTTCGTCGTATTCCCAGGAGAAGCGCGCGGCACCGGCCATCGGCACGTCCCAGGTGGAACCACCAGCCGGCATGACGTAGTGGCCGTATGTGCTCATGACCTGACCTCCGCGATAGCCACCGGACGTCCGGCATGTGCAGACTGTTCAGAGCGACGGCAGGTGTCAAGCGATCACTCGTGGTACATGGCTTGTCATGACCGGCAGGATCTTCAGCCGCGGCCCGCCCCGCCGCGGCGACCGCAGCATGATCCAAGCCGGCCAAGCCGGCCAGGCCGGCCGCGTGGACCGCGGTGACACGGACCAACACTATTGGGACGGTCCCCCAGGTGGGGGGACCGGTCAGCGCTCGACACGCCGCCGGTAAAGTTAAGGGTTTGTGACAACCAGCCCAGCGGACCGCCCGGACCGCTACCGTCTGGGCTGTGGACCGCAGCTGCAGTCGACCGGATTTCCTGCGGCAGGAGCGCCTGCGAGCAGCAGGCCGGCTCCGAAGCCGTCGACGCCCTCGTGACACCCATGGTCGTCGCCGGCTGACGGCCCGGCCACCGGGACGTCCCGCTCGGCGTCGCTGACCACCGAGCGGCTCAGCGCCGCTGAGCCGTGCGCTGAGGTCCGATCCGCCCGTTGCCATCCGCGTGGGCCGCCGGGCCCGCGCTCGCCTCGGCGTCACCGCGACGTCCTGGCGGCCACCGCCTACCGTCTGCCCACGAAGCTGCCCATCGCCGGGATGTCGTTCGGCGATATGGTCAGCTTGTCACCAATCGGACAGACGGACGGAAAGGGCACGCCAGCCGGTGGGACTGCTGAGGCGAGGTGGGCTTGGCATCGCGATGTTCGCGACCGCCCTCGCGCTCATGCCTGTCCTGGTGGTGTGGTATCAGCATCATCCAGTACCTGCCGCTGGCGGCAGCACGCTCACCACCGGCGAAGCAGCGCGGCCGGGCGACACGACGGCCGTCGTCCCGGCGAGCACCGACACGGCTGCCCCGGCGTCACCTGCCCCACCCTGGACTGCGTCGGACCGTGCCAGCGGCGCGGCAGCGGCGAGTCCGGCCCTGCTCGGCTTCACCGGCATCGTCTCGGGCAGCATCGTGAGCGGGCTCATCCAGAATGGCGTCGTGAGCGGAGTCGTCCGGATCGGGCTCGCGGTCTCCGGATCGCCCGGCACCATCCTGTTCCGCCTGAGCGGGAGCGCTTCGATGTCCTACGTAGCCACCGGGCCACCGTTTCTGTTCCTGCCGCAGGAACTCCCGTGGAACACAACACAGTTCCCGAACGGGCTGTACATGCTCACGGCGACCGCCGCCCAGCAGTCCATACCACCCCTCTCGGTGACGTTCCAGGTCATCAACCAGACAGCCCCGCGGTCCCCTCCCAGCTAAGAGCCTCCGGCAACAGCCGAAAGCCCCGCTGGCGCCGATGACCGTACCGCCAAGCGTCGGCGGGCGCCTCGCTGGCGGGCACGGGCGAATGTCCAGCGGCGGCACCGAACGGCTGGCCCCCGCGTGACGTCCCGGCCAGGAGACCCTAAGGTCAACCAGATATGGATCGCCTTGTCTGGATCGACTGTGAGATGACCGGGCTCAACGCCGCCTCCGATCTTCTGCTGGAGGTCGCATGCTTGGTCACCGACAGTGAACTCAATATCCTTGGTGACGGCGTGGACGTGGTCATGTCCGCGCCGGAGGCCGCGCTTGCCGGGATGGAGGCCGTGGTCCAGGAGATGCACACCGCCTCGGGCCTGACCGACGCGGTACGTGTGTCAACGCTGACCCTGGCCGAAGCCGAACGGCAGGTACTGGACTACGTCCAGCGTCAGGTTCAGGACCCGGGCAAAGCTCCCCTGTGCGGTAACTCGATCGCCACTGATCGCGGCTTTCTCGCACGGTACATGCCGGCCCTCGACAGTTATCTGCACTACCGGATGGTCGACGTGTCGACGGTGAAGGAACTCGCCCGGCGCTGGTACCCCAGGGCCTACTACGCGGCACCGCCCAAGCGCGGCGGTCACCGTGCCCTCGCCGACATCCGGGAAAGCATCGACGAACTGCGCTACTACCGGAAAGCCATCTTTGTGCCACAACCGGGTCCCAGCAGCGAATCCGCCCGGGCGGTGGCCCGGGAGATCCGGGTTGCCAGCCACCCCGACGACGCTTCCGTCACCACGGCGACCAGCGGGGAGGCATCCCCGCCGACCGTGGTCTGAGCGCTGCCGAGGTGCCGCTGGCAGCCCCGGCAGCGTCATGGCCGGGACACCGGAATCCTCGTGGCCAGAAGGAGGGATTGACCGGTACTATGAGCCAGGTCCGGAGATGTTGTGCCGGTCGACCGCTCGTGCGCAGGCAACCGCTGCGTGTGGGCGGGGCATGTCTTCGGTACGTGGTGGGTGTAGCTCAGCTGGTAGAGCACCGGGTTGTGGTCCCGGGTGTCGCGGGTTCAAGTCCCGTCACTCACCCCACGTAAGGGTCTGCCATAACCCAGAGCAGCCGCGCGAGACCTTCATCGTAACTCCGCAGTGGCCGTCAGCACCGCGGTGAGCCTGCGCAACGCGGAACGCAGAGCAACGAACTCGTCGCGGGAAAGGCCCATAGCACGCTCGATGGCGGATGGCACGCTCCGGGCTCGCTCCCGCAGCGCGGCGCCTTCCTCGGTAAGGGTGATCTGGACAGAGCGCTCGTCGTCAACCCGCCGCTCGCGCCGCAGGAGGCCGGTTGACTCGAGCCGCTTGAGCAGTGGCGAGAGCGTGCCGTAGTCCAGCTGCAGCGCGGCGCACAGCTCCTTGACAGGGCTCGCCTCATGCTCCCAAAGCACGAGCATGACCAGGTACTGCGGATAGGTCAGACCAAGCTGGTCAAGCAGTGGCCGGTAAACACCCGTCATGGCGCGCGACGCCGCGTACAGGGCGAAGCACAACTGGTCGTCCAGACGCAGCGAGGAGTCCCGCCGCCCGTCCTCGGTGTGGCCGACCATGTCGATGTCCTGGCTGGTCATGGCCCATATTCCCATCCTGCCAGCGGGTGGGCACCCACTCGCCCATCGATCATGTTGCCTCCTGGCGCGCACGGACACGCCAGGAGGCTGTCAGCCACGGTCAGAGCAGGCCGGCGGCAAGGGTGATGGGAACCCCGGCCAGCGCCTGGCTCACCGGACAGTTCGCCTTGGCCTCCTCCGCCGCCTTGACGAAGCCGGAGTCATCCATCCCAGGCACGTCACCGCGGACGGTGATGTGGATACCGGTGATACCGGTACCCGGCTGGAAGGTCACGTCCGCCTGGGTCTCCAGCCGGCGCGGCGGATTCCCCGCCCCGGTCAGGGCGTGTGAGAGCGCCATGGAGAAGCAGGATGAGTGAGCGGCCGCGATGAGCTCCTCCGGGCTGGTGACGCCGCCCGGCGCCTCGGCGCGCGCGGGCCACGAAACAGGGAAGTCGCCGATCTGGGACGAGGCGAAGGTGACGGTCCCGCCCCCCTCGATCAGGCTGCCTTCCCAGGCCGTGCGCGCGGTGCGAGTGGTTGCCATGGTGGGTACCTCCGTTGTGGCGATCTGATGGCCGCGGCTGCCGTACAGCCACATTCGGAGAGTACACGATTGCATCGTGCACAATCTTTTTTGCCAAAAGATCCACCATCGGCACTCCAAATGATCATATTCTGTGAGTCGGCCGCTCCTCGTCCCGAATTTCGCCGACAAGCTCTTCCAGGACGTCCTCCAGCGCGACGACCCCGAGAATCGTTCCGTCCCGGTCGGTGACCCGGGCCAGGTGCGCTCCGCTGTGCTGCATCGTCGCGAGCACCGTCCGCAGCCTGTCGTCCGCGCCAACCCGGGCGAGCGGGCGGACCCACTTCGCCGGAACCGGCGCCGACCGCTTTCCCGGGCTGGTTTCCAGAACGTCCTTGAGATGCAGGTAGCCGGCGAGCGTCCCGGCTGGGTCACGGACCGGGAAACGAGAGAAACCGGTCCGCGCGGCCACCGCTTCGACATCGCGCGGGGTCACCCCGAGCGGAACCGTCTCCAGCCGATCGACGGGGAGCAGCACGCTGCGCGCGCTGCGCTCATCGAGGTAGAGCGCCCCTGACAGCAGACCGTGCTGGTCTTCGTCGAGCAGTCCCTCACGCCGGGACTCCTCGACGAAGCCGGCGACCTCGTCGCGGGTGAAGGCGCTGGCGACCTCCGCCCGCGGCGTCACCCGCAGCATCCGCAGGCTGAGGTTGGCGATCATGTTCAGCCCGACGATCGCCGGCCGCAGGCAGCGGACGACACCGGCGAGCGGTGGGACGAGCAGCAGCGCGCTTCGGTCGGGCCCAGCCAGGGCGATGTTCTTGGGAACCATTTCGCCGATCACGACGTGCAGGAACACCACAATGACCATGGCGGCGACGAACGCGGCCAGGTGCCAGGACGCGTCGGGCAGCCCGACCGCCGCGAACGGCCCCTCCAACAGCGCGGCGACCGCGGGTTCGCCGAGCGACCCCAGCCCGAGGGTGCAGATCGTGATGCCGAGCTGCGCGCCGGCCAGCATCAACGACGCCTCCTCCATCGCCCGCAGCGTGCTGCGGGCACGGGCCGATCCGCTCTGCGCCATCGGTTCGACGGCGCTCCGGCGGGCCGAGATCAACGCGAACTCGGCCCCCACGAAGAACGCGTTGGCCAGCAGCAGGACAGCGGCGAGACAGAGCGCGACAAGGACGCTCACCGCACCGCGCCCATCACGTCCGGGCTGCGCCGGTCCCGGGGTGTGCGGGGAAGTACCAGGTGGACGCGGTCCACCCGGCGGCCGTCCATGAGGTGGACAGCGAGGCTGACACCGTCGACATCGACGACGTCACCGGCGACGGGCAACCGGCCGAGCCGGTCCGCGATCAGGCCCCCGAGGGTCTGGTAGGCGTCGTCCAGCGGCAGCCGGATGCCAACGGTCTGCGCAGCCTCATCCACCCGGAGCAGGCCAGACAGCAGCCACGTCCCGTCCTTCCGCCGCTGCGCGCGCGCGGCGATCCGATCATGCTCATCCACCACGTCGCCGACAAGCTCCTCGATCAGATCCTCGATGGTGACCAGGCCATCCGTACCGCCGAACTCGTCGATGACGACCGCCAGCTGCAGCCCGCCCCGGCGCAGCGTCTCCAGCAGCGGGTCGAGCTCGATCGTGGACGGCACCACCAGATGATCAATCATGATCTCGCCGACGGTGACCCTCTCCCGGTCGTCCTCACCGACCGAGACGGCGTGTTTGACGTGGACGAGACCGACAACGTCGTCCAGGCCCTGGCCGACCACGGGAAAGCGGGAGTGCCCGGTCCGGCGGGCCATCGCGATGACCTCGCGGACCGGGTCGTCCACCTGGACCGTACGCATCCGGACCCGGGGAGTCAGGACGTCCGCGGCCTGCTTGTGCCCGAACGCCAGGGATCGCTGGAGCAGCGTCGCGGTCTCCGGCGCGAGCGTGCCCTTTTCCGCGGATCGGCCTACCAGCGCGAACAGCTCCTGTGCGGATCGGGCGGAGGCGAGTTCCTCCTGGGGCTCAAAGCCCAGCCGACGCAGCAAGCCGTTGGCGGTGCCGTTGAGCAGACGGATCGGGTAGCCGGCCACCCGGCTGAAGCCCCGTTGGAACCCCTGTAGCGCGCGAGCGGTCGGCAGCGGGCGGGCAACCGCCAGATTCTTCGGAACCAGCTCGCCATAAATCATCGTTATGGTCGTGGCGAGCACCAGGGCAGCCGTCACGCTGACGCCCCGCGCCGCTCCCGCGGGTACGCCGACGGATTCCAACGGCCCGTCCAGGATGCGCGCGATCGCCGGTTCGGCGAGGAAACCGACCGCCAGGTTGGTGATGGTGATACCCACCTGCGCTCCGGAGAGCTGGGTGGAAAGGCTCGCGAGCGCGGACAGGACGCCCGCCGACCGCTTGTCGCCCGCTTCGGCCGCGCGGGCCACGGCGGAGCGATCAACCGTGACGAGCGCGAACTCGGCCGCGACGAAGACGCCACAGGCCCCGACCAGAACAACGCTGAGCAGGATGAGAAGCCATTGTGTCATTGCGGCCTGCCCAGGTCGGCTCGGTCCGGGGCAGGCGTCGGACTATGACTGGGTATGTCAGGACTCGGCATGACCCTCTCGAAAATCGATGTGGTGGGACCCGGCAGGACTCGATGCGGGTGGTGACGGACGGCCGTGACAACCGACACTCTGACAAGATCCGCCGACCCGCGCAACGTGCGCTGACGCGGTGCCCTTCAAAGCCCTTCACATCGCGATCCATCCACCCGGACGCCGCTGCCTGATCGAACGTCCAGGGTCTGCCGGCGCCAGGCAGCGCCTCGCGTCGTTGTCGTCAGCCCAGGTAGCACACCGCTACCGGGGCCTGGGCCGCCTCGCGACGCATCCACCTGGCATCCGACAGCCCCCGAAGGACTTCCAGCGCCGACCACTTAGAGCGACCAGCAAGAGGGGACGCGGCGTCGCGTCCCCTCTTGCCGGGCGCTCTTAGTCGATCTCGAACAAGCCCTGGCGGACGGCATACATGACCGCTTCCATGCGTGAGTGGAGCTGTAGTTTGTCCAGAATGTTACGGACATGGTTCTTCACCGTGTTCTCGCTGATGAACAGCTTCCGGGCGATTTCACGGTTCGCGCGCCCCTCGGCGACCAGCTTGAGAACCTCCAGCTCACGGGCGGTGAGGTGCGGAGCGGGTACCCGGCTTGGCCGGTCATCCGATCCCCGCGCCAGCGTGGCGAACTCGACCATCAGCTTCGACGCCATCGAAGGGCTGATCAGGCTCAGGCCGTTGTGCACGGCACGCACCGCGCCCGCGACCTCGTGCGGCGGGATCGACTTGAGCAGGTAACCCACCGCGCCAGCCTTGATCGCTTCGAACAGGTCGGATTCGTCGTCGCTGACCGTCAACATCACAATCTTCGCCGTCGGCACCTCCCGCTTGATGGCGCCCGCCGCGTCGATGCCGTCTCGGTGCGGCATCCGGACGTCCATCAAGACGATGTCCGGGGTGGTTCCGGTGGCGATCGCGACAGCCTGCCGGCCGTCGGCGGCACGACCGACGACGGTGATGTCCTCTTCAAGATCAAGAACAGTCTCCAGTCCCTGTAGGAACAGCTCATGATCGTCAACAACGAGGACCCGGATGGGTTCGGGCCGAGGCGCCACAGGCGTCAGAACACTGACCATCAGAGACCGGAGCTAGCAGTCACGGAAGGTTCGACAACAGGCCGCCACCGGACCAACGAGATGCGATCGACGCATGTGCCCACTCTATGTGATGGCGGTCCTACGTAGAGCCGGGTCTTCTCGTCGGCGCTGATCGAGTCGTGCACGAACACCGCTTCCGACATATCGGAATGGTACGCGCTGGCAGGCCATCGCACCGCCAGCGACACACCGTGACCATACCCGCGAACGTGGTGATTCATCAACCCCGAACCGGACGTATCGCCCGCCCCGCCGGGCGGCCCGCACGGGATCCATCCCCGCGGCCCCACACCCCCCGCGGAGATCATATGACTACTCTAAGTAACATTCGCCGTGCTCGGCCGAACAGCACAAACATCATCAACACAAACACCGTCAAGCCCGGCCGAGGCCGAATACCGCCCGTTTCGCCGGCCAGCGCCGCAATCACCGGATACGCTCGTCACCGTCCAGGAAACACGGCATCCCTAGTGGCGTCTGGGGCCGATCACAGGCAACCTGGCCCCATGGTCACACCCTCTCCCAGCAAGCCCCGCCTGTCTCTCAAACCCGGCACCGCATGGTCGGACGCCTACGCCCGGTGCACCCGGGCCGCCCCTGAGGCGTTCGCCGACGACCGGCTTCACAACCTGTGGGGCGGCCAGTGGCGCCGGACCGGCGAGCCCCTGAGCAGCGTCACACCGGTCGACGGATCACCCATCACCGGACCACCCATGATCGAACCGGACGAGGCCCGGGAGGCCATCCGCGCGACCCTGGACGACCACAAGCGATGGCGCGACGTACCGCTGGCCGAACGCAAGATGCGGGTGCGTGCCGCGCTGGACGCCATGGACGACAACCGTGATCTGCTCGCCCTGCTGCTGGTCTGGGAGATCGGCAAGCCGTGGCGGCTGGCGCGCACGGACGTCGACCGGGCGATCGACGGTGTCCGCTGGTATATCGAGGAAATCGGCCCGATGCTGGCCGGCCGCGGCCCCCTGCCCGGGCCCGTCAGCAACATCGCCAGCTGGAACTACCCGATGAGCGTACTCATGCACGCGATGCTGGTCCAGGTTCTCGCCGGCAACGCGGCGATCGCGAAGACCCCGACGGACGGTGGCGCCGCCTGCCTCACCCTCGCCTGCGCCCTGGCGCGGCGCGAAGGCCTGCCGGTGGCCCTGGTCTCCGGGTCCGGCTCCAGGCTGTCCGGCGCGCTGGTCCGGGCACCGGAGATCGGCTGCCTGGCCTTCGTCGGCGGGCGCTCCACCGGCGGCCAGGTCGCGGCCGCGCTGGTCGACACGGGCAAACGGCACTTCCTCGAGCAGGAGGGCCTCAACGCCTGGGGCATCTGGGAGTTCTCCCAGTGGGACCTGCTGGCCGCGCACCTGAAGAAGGGGTTCGAATACGGCAAGCAACGATGCACCGCCTATCCCCGCTATGTCGTCCAGCGCCAGCTCTTCGATCAGTTCCTCGCCGCCTACCTGCCCGTGGTGTCCTCGGTGCGGTTCGGCCATCCGCTGGCCGTCGCGCACGACGACGATGCCCTGCCAGAACTCGACTACGGGCCCGTCATCACCGCGGAGAAGGCCGTCGAACTCGCCGGCAAGATCAACGAGGCGATCGCCAAGGGCGGGGTTCCGCTGTACCGGGGCAGCGTCGCCGACGGTGCCTTCGTTCCCGGGCAGGACACCACCGCCTACGTGCCTCCGGTGGCGCTCCTCGCTCCCCCGCCGTCCTGCGCGCTGCACCATGCCGAGCCGTTCGGCCCGGTGGACACGATCGTGGTGGTCGACTCCGAAGCCGAGCTGCTGGCCGCGATGAACGCCTCCAACGGAGCGCTGGTGGCATCGCTGGCCTGCGACGACGAGGTGCTCGCCCGCCGGCTGAGCAGTGAGATCCATGCCTTCAAGGTGGGCATCAACAAGCCGCGGTCGCGCGGCGACCGGGCCGAGCCGTTCGGCGGCCGGGGCGCCTCCTGGAAGGGCGCCTTCGTCGGCGGCGACCACCTCGTCCACGCGGTCACCGTCGGGACGGACCCGCGGGAACGCCTGTACGGCAACTTCCCGAGCTACTCCCTGTACCCCGAGGCCTGAACCAGACGGTACCCGGCCCGGCCCGCCCAGCCGGCGCGGGCCGGGCCGGGTACCGTGCAGAGCTGGGGACCGATGCCGTGCTCGGCGAGAGGACCGACGCGAAGTCCCAGCTCATGGCAACGGGCGGCGAGTTCCGGCAGGGCGCCGAGGGCGCTGCGCCACGCCTGTGGCGCGGACGTGCAATCGGAATCGTGCAGGAGGATGGTGCCGCCACCGCGCAGCTCGGGCGCGAGGGTGGCCAGGACGCTCAGCGGCGTGGCCGTCGAGGTCCAGTCCCGGCCCCAGGCGGTCCATAACACCGGCATGAGCCGCAGCCTGCTGGCGGCAACAAGAAAACCGGCCGACAGGATGCCGTGCGGTGGCCGGGCAAACCGCGGTTCCCGACCGGTGACGGCTGTGATCAGATCCCGGGTACGCCTGAGCTGCCGGTAGGTGGACTGTGGCCCGCGCAGCAGCATCGGCCGGTGATCCCAGGCGTGGACCGCGAGCTCGTGGCCGGCGTCCGCCATCCGCTGGGCAAGGCCGGGCGCCCGCTCCAGCATCGTCCCGAGGACGAAGAACGTCGCCCGGATGTCCAGCTCGGCGAGCACCTCGAGGAACAGCGGCGTGGACGCCGGGTCCGGGCCGTCGTCAAAGGTCAACGCCACGTGGTCGGGCGCACCGACCCCCGCGAGGACCGGCAGCACCCGCGTGCGCAGGCGGCGCAGGGTGGCCACCGACGGCGCCGCGTAGGTCACGGCGGCGGTGACGCCGAGACCGGCGACGGCCCGGACGACCCGCTCCGGCGGGATTCTCCCGGCGCCGCTCACCACGGGGCTGGCCTCACCATCGACATCACGGCGGACATCGCCGCCGACCGGTCAGGGACCGGCAGGTACATCATGCCGGACACCTTCCCACACCAGGCGCCCAACGCGGGGCCGACCCGGCAGCCGCACATGCTCAGAGCCTGTTCGTGGGGCCACGATCGCGCGCCCGTGGCCCCACGACCGGCGAAACTTGCATGCGGAGCCTCCGGCGGTGTCGGCTGACGATGACACCGTTGGCGGCACCGATGGCGGCACCGATGGCGGCGCGGGAGAAGGAGGCTCATGCTGGCAGCTGGCGCCAACGCCCGGGGAGCACAGTCATCGGCGTCCGGCGCGGACGTCATCGTGGCCGGCGCGGGCGTGATCGGGCTCGGGGTCGCGTGGCGCGCCCAGCTGCGTGGCCTGTCGGTGACCATCGTCGATCCGGCGCCGGGGTCGGGCGCGAGCAGGGCGGCCGCGGGCATGCTGGCTCCTGTCAGCGAGCTGCACTACGGCGAGCGGCCGCTGCTGGAGCTGAACACCGCTTCCGCGCTGCGTTACCCCGCCTTCGTCGACGAGCTGGAACGCAGCAGTGGTTGCGAAATCGGCTACCTGCGGTGCGGGACGCTGGTAGCCGCCTGGGACGCCGCGGACATGGCCGGCCTGCGTGACATCCACGGCTTCGCACGGTCGCTGGGGCTGGAGACCGAACTGCTGACCAGGCACCAGTTGCGCGCCCGGATCCCGGCGTCCGCGAGCGGGCTGGTGGGTGCGCTGGCGGTGCCGGGCGACCATCAGGTCGACAACAGGCGCCTGCACCACGCGTTGCTGCGGGCATGCGAGCGGGCAGGCGCGACCATGCTCCGGGTGGCCGCGCGGGAACTGCTGCTGCGCGCTGGCCGGGCCGCCGGGTTGCGGCTCGCCGACGGCACCGAGCTGACCGCGCCGGTGGTCGTGCTGGCCTGTGGGGCGTGGTCGGCCCGGATCGGTGGGCTGCCGCTGGCGGCTCTCCCCGCGGTCCGGCCGGTCAAGGGGCAGACCCTACGGCTGCGGACCGTCGGGCCGCCCCTGCTTACCTGCGTGTTGCGGGGCTCGGTGCGTGGCTGCCCGGTGTACCTGGTACCGCGCGGCGACGGTCAGGTCGTGGTCGGGGCCAGCAGCGAGGAGGCCGGATTCGACCTGCGCCCGCGGGCCGGCGCTGTGTATGAGCTCCTGCGCGATGCCCAGGCCCTCGTGCCGGGGCTGGGCGAAGCCGAGCTTGAGGAGGTGAGCACCAGCCTGCGGCCCGCCTCACCCGACAACGCCCCGCTCATCGGCCCGTCCCGGGTGCCCGGCCTCGTGCTGGCTGTCGGCCACTACCGCAACGGCGTGCTGCTCACGCCGGTGACCGCGGATGCCATCGCCGGCCTGCTCGCGGACGGCGCCATGCCCGCCGAGGTCGCGCCGTTCACGCCGGCCAGGTTTGACCCCACGGC